>NZ_LTCZ01000190.1:0-39465 GCF_001583455.1 Rhodococcus sp. LB1
AAACGACGTCGACAGATCGGTGCTCGAGGAACTTCCCGGCGGCGGGGTCGGCGATATGCCGCTCACCCCGGCCGCCCGATTCCTGTTCGACCGGGCCGGCGTCGTCGACCGGTACGCACAGGCCGTGGTGGTGGAACTGCCACGGGGTGTGGACGCGGAGGGGCTGAACACGGTGATCGGCGCCGTCGTCGACCGGCACGACGCACTGCGGGCGCGCCTCGTGCGCAGCTCGGACGGGACGGCGCTTCTCACCGTGAGCCCGGCAGGCACACCGCTGCCGGAGGACACGGTCCTGCGGGTTCCGCTGCCCGCCCACGCCGATCCGGCGCAGCGAACGCGGGACGAACACGAAGCCGCGATACGCCGGTTGAATCCTGTTGCAGGCGTGATGATGCAGTGCGTGTGGCTCGACCCCGGACCGGACGACACCACCCGCCGCGGACGGCTCCTCCTCGTCGCCCATCACCTGGTGATCGACGGCGTCTCGTGGCGAATCCTGATCGGTGATCTCGCCGCAGCGTGGGCGCAGCGGGAGGCGGGGGTACATCCCACTCTCGCACCGATCGGCACCTCCCTGCGCCGGTGGTCGCACGGCCTGATCGAGGAGGCGCAGCGGCCGGGCCGCAGGTCCGAGCTGTCGTTCTGGCGCACGATGACGGCCGTCGCGGATTCGCCGCTCGGCACCCGCCCACTCGACGCGCGGCGTGACGTGAATTCCACCGTGGATCGGATCCACACGGAAGTGTCTGCAGCCGTCACGCACTCGTTGCTGACCGACCTCACGGCCGCCTTCCGATGCGAGGTCACCGACGCACTGCTCACCGCGCTCTCCCTCGCCCTCGCGCAGTGGCAGCGCCGGCGGGGACGACCGGCCACCGCGCCGGTGATCCGGCTCGAGGGGCACGGCCGCGAGGAAGGGGTGCTCCCCGGCGCCGATCTTTCCCGCACCGTCGGGTGGTTCACCAGTATCTTTCCGATCCGCCTCGACCTCGGGGACGTCGACCTGGACGAGGCGTTCGCGGGCGGGCGCTCCGCGAGCACTGCGATCAAGTCCGTCAAGGAACAGTTGCGTGCGGTGCCCGACAAGGGCATCGGCTACGGGCTGTTGCGGTATCCGGGGAACGGCACCGGCCAGGTCGCTTTCAACTACCTCGGTCGTCTCGATGCCGCGGATACCGAACGCGATTGGCGCCCGGTGCGGGACGGGGCCGCCGTGTTCTCGTCGGCGGAACCGTCGATGCCGGTCACCGCGCTGATCGACATCACCGCGTTCACCACCCACGGCGTCCTCGACGCCACCTTCGCATACCCGGCGGGTGCGATCGCGTCCGAGGATGTGCGGGCGCTGGCCGATCTGTGGGCGCAGGCGCTGACAGCCCTCGCCGCGGTGGCGCGTTCTCCGCACGCCGGTGGGCTCACCCCGTCCGATCTGCCGCTCGTCGCCGTGGACCGGAACGACATCGACGAGTGGGAGCGGGGCCATCCGGGTCTGCTCGACGTGTGGCCGCTGACGCCGTTGCAGTCGGGCCTGCTGTTCCACGCGGCACTCGCGGGCGCGGATGCCGATCCGTATGCGATGCAGGTGATCCTGACCCTGTCCGGGCACCTCGATCAGGATCGACTCCGGCGCGCGTGCATCGCCGTCCTCACAGGGCACGCGAACCTGCGCACCGCACTCGTGCGCGACAGTCGTGGCATCCCGGTGCAACTCGTGCTCGACGACGTGCCGCTACGGTGGCGGCAGGTCGACCTCACGGACCGCGACACGGACGAGGTTGCCGAGGAGATCCTGCAGGACGACCGCACCACCCGCTTCGACATGTCCGCCCCACCGCTGATTCGGTTCACCCTGCTGTCGCGAGGGCCGAACCGTTCCGACCTGGCAATTACCGCCCACCACATCGTGCTGGACGGCTGGTCCATGCCGTTGCTGGTGCGCGAGATCTTCACCGCCTACCGACGCGGCGACGTCCGCACCGAGCCGCCGGATTCGAGCCCGTACCGCGACTTCCTGGAATGGCTGGCGGACAGGGACACCGAAACCTCGGCGCGGGCGTGGGCCGCGGCACTCGACGGCATCACCGAGCCCGCCGCCCCGGCCGAGCCCACCCCCACCCCGTCGGAGACGGTGCTGGAGCTGAGCGAGGAGGACACCCGGTCGCTGACGGCCCGCGCGACCGAGCTCGGCGTCACGCTGAGCACGATCGTGCAGGCAGCCTGGGGAATTGTTCTCGGGCAGGCGACCGCCCGGGACGACGTCGTGATCGGCGCGACCGTCTCCGGCAGGCCCGCGGACGTCGCCGGGGTGGAGAGTGCGGTGGGATTGTTCGTCAACACCGTGCCCGTGCGGATCCCGCTGGACCCCGGTATCGACGCCGCCACACTGCTCACCCGCCTGCAGGCCGACCACGTTCGTCTCCTCGAACATCACCATCTGGGCCTCGCAGACATCCAGCGGGCAGTCGGCGTGGCGCCGCTGTTCGACACGCTGGTCGCGTTCGAGTCGTACCCCGTGGACCGCAGCGCGCTGCCGGAACCCGTCGACGGACTCACCCTGGACGGGGTCCGCGCACACGATGCCTCGCACTACGCCGTGACGCTGGCGGCGACGGTGTCCCGGACCCTGCGGCTGACGGTGAAGTGCCGGTCCCGCCGGTACGACGGGGCGGCCCTGCTCGCGCGGGCCGGCCGCGTCCTCGAGTGCATCGGCAGGGATCCGCACGTCGTCCTCGGCAGGCTCGATCTCCTCGGCGAGCTGGAGCGCGAGCAGGTTCTGCGCACCTGGAACGCGACGGACGCCCCGGTGCCCCCGCAGACCCTGGTGGATCTGTTCGACGCACAGGTCGAGCGTTCCCCCGGCGCCGTGGCGGTGGTCTTCGGCCCGGATCGACTGACGTACGCGGAGTTCGACGCCCGGGTGAATCAGCTCGCCCGGTATCTCCTGGCGAAGGGAATCGGACCGGAAACCGTCGTCGGTGTCGCGGCTCCCCGCTCGATCGAGCTTCTCGTCGCGCTGCACGCGGTGCTGAAGGCCGGCGGTGCCTACGTGCCCGTGGACCCCGAGCACCCGCCCGAACGCACCGCACTCGTCATCGACTCGGCCGCAGCCGCACTGGTCCTCACGTCCGGTTCCCGTCATCGCGCGGTCCCGGACGGAGTCGCCGTCGTGGATCTCGATCTGCTCGACGTCACCGGATACGACCCGCGACCGATCACGGAGTCCGAGCGACGCGCACCGCTGCATCCAGCGAACGCCGCGTACGTCGTCTACACGTCCGGTTCCACCGGACGGCCCAAGGGCGTGACGGTGACCCACGAGATGATGGTGAACCAGTTCCGCTGGGCACAGACGCTGACGCCGCTCGACGGTTCCGATGCGGTACTGCACAAGACCCCGCTCACCTTCGACATCTCCGCGTGGGAACTGCTGTGGCCCTTGCACACCGGCGCACGGGTGGTGATCGCCGATCCCGACGGCCACCGCGACCCCCGCTACCTCGCGCGGATCGTCGCGCAGGAGTCGATCACGACTCTCCACGTCGTACCGTCGATGCTCGACGCCTTCCTGGACCGGTGCGGGCCGCGGGCGCTCTCGACGCTGCGCCGCGTCTACTCGGCGGGTGAACCCCTGTCCGTGGCGACGGCATCGCGATTCAGTGAACGCAGCGCCGCCGCGCTGTACAACTGGTACGGCCCGTGCGAGGCGGCGGCGGCGACCTCGGAGTCGGTCGACGGCAACGACATCGGCACCGCGGTCGCCATGGGCCGCCCCATTCACAACATACGTACGTATGTACTCGACAGCCGGCTCCGGCCGGTGCCGGTCGGGACGAGGGGCGAGTTGTACCTTGCCGGTGGGTACTTGGCGCGCGGGTATGCCGGACGCCCCAATCTGACCGCCGAACGCTTCGTCGCCGATCCCGTCGGCGGAACGGGCGGCCGGATGTACCGCACCGGCGACCTGGTGCGGTGGAACGAGTCGGGCCGGCTCGAGTATCTCGGGCGCAGCGACTTCCAGATCAAACTCCGCGGCCAACGCATCGAACCCGGCGAGATCGAGTCCGCACTCACGTCCGACCCGGCGGTGACACACGCGGCGGTCACGGTGCACCGCGACCTGGAAGCGGGAGACCGGCTGATCGCCTACGTCGTGTCCGCGGACGGTGTGCCGCCGGACGAACGCCGGATCGTCGACCGTCTCGCCGGTCTGCTCCCGGCCTACATGATTCCCTCCGCCGTCGTCCCACTCACGGCGCTGCCCCTCACCACCAGTGGGAAGCTGGATCGCGCAGCCCTACCGGAACCGGCGCCCGCGCAGTCTGCATCCGATCCGCCCGCCACACCCACCGAAGACGTCGTCGCGTTCGTGTTCGCGGAGGTCACCGGCACCGGCCGGGTGGGCAGGAACGACAACTTCTTTGCGGCGGGCGGACACTCGCTGACCGCGGCACAGGCCGTCGCCCGCGTCGGAGCGGCGCTGGGAACCTCCGTCGACATCCGCGAACTGTTCGACCACCCGACGGTCGCGGAACTGTCGGAGTATCTCGCGAAACGAACGCACGAGACCGAGCGGGCGCCCCTGGTCCGACACACCCCGACCGCCCACGTGCCGCTGTCCCTCGCGCAGCAGCGAGTGTGGTTCCTGAACCGGTTCGACGGACGCTCGGCCACCGACAGCATTCCCGTCGTGCTCCGCCTCACAGGCACGCTCGACGAATCGGCGCTGTGCGCGGCGGTGGGTGACGTGATCGAACGACATGAACCCCTGCGCACCGTGTATCCCGAGCACGACGGGATCCCCTGCCAGCACGTTCTCCCCGCCTCCGCGGTGCCGGCGTGCACGGTGCGGAGGACGACGGACCCGGTCGGCCGGGTCCGCGACCTGCTGTCAGCGGGGTTCGACCTCACCGCCGAACCCCCGGTTCGCACCGAGCTTCTCGCGGTGAACGCCGACGAGTGCGTGCTGGCCCTCGTCGTCCATCACATCAGCGCCGACGGGTTCTCGCTGGGACCGCTCGCCCGGGATGTGACGGCCGCGTATCGCGCTCGGGCGCAGGGTGACTCCCCGGGCTGGACGCCGCTCCCCGTCCGCTACGCCGACTACGCCCTCTGGCAGCGTGAACTGCAGGACGGGCAGCGGGGCCTGGCGTATTGGACGCAGACCCTGTCCGGGTTGCCCGAGCTGCTCCCCCTGCCGTTCGACCGTGCCCGCCCGCCCGTCGCGACGCACCACGGAGCGAACGTCGAGTTCAATCTCGACGCCGAGATTCATCGGCGGATTCGTGCTCTCGCGCGCACTCACGACGCCACTCCGTTCATGGTGGTGCACGCGGCGCTGGCCGTCCTCGCGGCCAGACTCGGCGACACGTCGGACATCGTCGTCGGCGCGCCGATCGCGGGACGCGCGCCCCGCGAACTCGACGACCTCGTCGGGATGTTCGTCAACACACTGGTGCTACGGACAGACGTCCCGCTGCACAACACGTTCGCCGACACCCTCACCCGCGTGCGGGACGTCGATCTCGCCGCGTACGCCCACGCGGACGTCCCGTTCGAGGAGGTTGTGGAGGCGGTCGCGCCCGCTCGGTCCCGCAGTCGCAATCCGCTGTTCCAGCTGGCGCTCGCCTATCACAACACGGCGCCGGTCGTGATCGATCTGCCGGAGGTTTCCGCCGAGATCGTCGAGATCGAGACGCACACCGCGAAATTCGACCTGCAGCTGACGGTCACCGAATCGGTCGACGACCCAGGCGGCCCGGGATCACTGTCGTGCGTCTTCACGTACGCCACCGATCTGTTCGACGACGCCACGGTCGCGGGATTCGCGGACCGGTTCCGGCGCATTCTGCGGGCCGCGCTCGCACACCCGTCCGTCGTGATCGGCGACATCGACGTGCGGGACCTCGCGGAGCAGCAGGCGCGGCACGACGGACCGCCGTCGTTGCCGCAATGCACACTGCCCGAACTGATGTCGGCCGCCGTCCGGCAGAATCCGAGAGGATCGGCGCTGACGGCGGACGGCCGGTCGATGACGTATCGCGAACTCGACGTCGAGTCGAATCGGCTCCCCCGCGCCCTGCTTCGGCGCGGGGTGGGACCCGAAGCACTCGTGGCGCTCGGTCTGCCGCGGTCCGTCCTGTCCGTCGTCTCCGTGTGGGCCGTCGCGAAGACGGGTGCCGCGTTCGTGCCCGTCGACCCGCACTACCCCGCCGCGCGGGTCCGGTATCTGATGGACGACTCCGGCGCCGCCCTCGGGCTGACCACCGTTGCGGACCGCGAGGCCCTGCCGGACGATACGGACTGGCTGTTGCTCGACGACCCGGACTTCCGAACCGAATGTCGCAGTTGGTCTTCGGCCCCGGTCACCGATGCCGACCGTGCTCGGCCGCTGGATGCGCGCCATCCGGCGTACGTGGTCTACACGTCCGGTTCGACGGGAAACCCCAAGGGAGTGGTGGTCACCCACACCTGTCTCGCCGACTTCACAGCGGAACAGCGGGATCGGTATTCGGTGACGGCGTCGTCGCGCACGCTGCACGCTTCGTCTCCCAGCTTCGACGGCGCGGTGCTGGAGATACTGCTCGCGCTCGGTGCGGGCGCCTGCATGGTGCTCGCACCCCCGACGGTCCGGGGCGAGAACCAACTCACGGACCTGCTGGCCCGCGAGCGGGTCAGCCACGTGTTCACCACGCCGACGGTTCTGGCGACGGTCGACCCGCGCGGCCTGCACGACCTGCGGGTCGTCGTGGTGGGCGGCGAACCCTGCCCGCCGGAACTCGCGGCAGTGTGGGCTGAGCAGGCGCAGATGTTCAACGGATACGGTCCGACCGAGACGACGGTCATGACGAGTATCAGTGATCCCATGGCGGCCGGCGGGACGGTCACCATCGGCCGCCCGGTCCGCGGCGCCGCCGTACTCCTGCTGGATTCGCGTCTGCACCCGGTTCCGACGGGAGTCGCCGGCGAACTCTACATCTGCGGACCGGGCGTCGCCCGCGGTTACCATCGCAGGCCCGCGCTGACCGCCGCGCGCTTCGTCGCCTCCCCGTTCGGCACAGCCGGGGAGCGGATGTACCGGACGGGCGATGTAGGACGGTGGCGTCGCGACGGGTCGATCGAGTATCTGTACCGGAACGACTCGCAGATCGAACTGCGCGGCGTCCGAATCGAACTCGGCGAGATCGACGCCACCCTCCTCACCCATTCGGCCGTGAGATTCGCGGCGACGGATGTGCGTGAACTCCGGGACGGCGTCGAGGTTCTCGTGTCGTACGTGCTCCCGGCTCGGAACGAGACGGTCGATCCGGATCAGCTGATCCGCTACGCGGCGACGCGCCTGCCGACCCCGCTGGTGCCCGCGATCGTGGTCGTGGTGGACGCCGTCCCGCTCACCGTCAACGGGAAACTGGACCGCTCGGCGCTGCCCGACCCCGGTCCCGCGGCAACCGAGTTCGAGGCCCCACACACACCCGCCGAACGGGTGGTGGCGACAGCGTTCGCCGAGGTGCTCGGACTCGACCTCGTGGGGCGGGACGACAACTTCTTCGCCCTGGGCGGCAGTTCTCTGTCCGCCACGCGCGTTGCGTCCCGGATCGGTGCCGCGCTGGAGACGACGGTGCCGGTGCGCGCAGTGTTCGACTCGCCGACGGTCTCCGCGCTCGCTGCGGCCGTCATCGAGCAGACCGACGGCGCGACGCACGTCGCCCTGACCGTGCGTCCGCGCCCGGCCCGCGTGCCGCTGTCACCGGCGCAGCAACGATTGTGGTTCCTCGCCCGCCTTGCACCCGGCTCCCCCGAATACAACATCCCGATGGCGTTGCAGCTCACCGGAACACTCGACGTCGCCGCCCTCACCGCGGCCGTCGCGGACGTGGTGGGCCGTCACGAACCGCTGCGCACCCTCTACCCCGACAGTGACGGTGTGGCGTACCAGCAGTTGGTCCCGGTGTCGCGGGCCGCTCCCACTCTCAGTCCGATACCCGTGTCCCGCGGTGACGTCGCTACGCGGGTTGCGACGTTCGCGTCGAAGGGTTTCGCCCTGGGCGCCGAACCGCCGATCCGTGCCCGGCTGTTCGCCCTCGCCCCCGACGAGTGGGTGCTCGCAGTCATGGTCCATCACATCAGCACGGACGGGTTCTCGGTGCCGCTGCTCGTCCGCGACGTGATGACCGCCTACGAGGCGCGAGTCTCGGGCCGGGCGCCGCGGTGGGCCGAACTTCCCGTCCAGTACACGGACTACACCCTGTGGCAGCACGAACTGCTGGGCGACCGCGACGATTCACAGTCCGTTGCCGCGCAGCAACTGTCGTATTGGAAGAACACGTTGTCGGATGCGCCGGAACAGCTGTCCCTCCCCGCCGACCGGCCACATCCCGCGATCGCGTCGCACCGCGGTGGCACAGTCGAGTTCGCGCTCGACGACGTGCTCTACCGTGCGGTCGAGCACACCGCTTCGGCCCTTGCCGTCACCCCGTTCATGGTCGTGCACGCGGTATTCGCGGTGCTGCTCGCGAGGCTCAGCGGATCCACCGACATCGTGATCGGCACCCCCGTCGCGGGACGCGGGGATGAGGCCCTCGACGACCTGGTGGGCATGTTCGTCAACAACCTGGTCCTGCGCACCGAGGTGATTCCCTCGGAAAGCTTCGCGGAACTGCTCGGCCGCGTGCGGGAGCACGACCTGGACGCGTTCGCGCACTCCGCCGTTCCGTTCGAGACCGTGGTCGAGGTGCTCGATCCCGCACGGTCACGCGCACGCAATCCGCTGTTCCAGGTGGCCCTGGCGTTTCAGAACCTCGACCACACCCCGCTCACGCTGCCCGGACTGCGGGTGTCGGCGATGACTCCCCCTACCCGGTCGGCCCGATTCGACCTGCAACTCACCGTGACCGCCGATCCGGACCTGTCGACGGAACGTACCCGGCGTGCGGCGGTGTTCACGTACGCCACCGATCTGTTCGACCACCACACCGTCGCGGACATCGGCGAACGCTTCATCCGGACGTTGAGCGAGGCCGTCGCACAACCGGATACGGCCGTCGGCGACCTCGCCCTTCTCGATCCTGCCCCGGATGTCCCCACCGCTGTGCCGTCCTCCGGGGAGACCCTCGTCGATCTGTTCGCGCGGCAGGTCGCCAGTTCGCCCGACGCGATCGCCGTCGTCTCCGGAGATCGTGCGCTCACCTATCGTGAACTCGACGAGCACGTGAATCGCTTGGCCCGGCTCCTGATCGGCGCCGGCGTCGGCCCGGAGTCCATGGTGGGACTGGCGATTCGCCGCTCGGTCGACCTCCTCGTCGGAATGTATGCCGTATCGACAGCGGGAGGGGCGTACGTGCCGATCGACCCCGATCAGCCCGCGCAGCGCAATGCCCAGGTCATCCGGTCCTCGGACACACGCGTCGTCCTCACCACCGAGCGCGACCGGTTCGACCTCTCCGACGTCCTGCCCACGGAGACACGACTGGTCGTCGTCGACCGACTGGACCTCTCCGGTATCGATCCGTCGCCGATCTCCGACCTGCACCGGATCGCGCCCCTGCGAGCGCAGAACCCCGCGTACGTGATCCACACGTCGGGATCGACGGGTACCCCCAAGGGTGTCGTCGTGACCCATGCGGCCGTCGTGAGCTTCCTGAGCTGGCGTCAGGACACCGACCCGCTCGGCGCGGACGACACGGTGATGCTCAAGTTGCAGTACACGTTCGACGCCTCGGTCCGCGAATTCTGGTGGCCGCTGATCGCCGGTGCGCGGCTGGTGATCGCTCGACCGGACGGCCACCGCGACCCGCGGCATCTCGCCGAGCTGATCGGACGGCACCGGGTGACCGCGGGATACTTCCTTCCCCTCATGCTGGCCGAGATCCTGGCGATCCCCGACGCGGACCTGACGTCACTGCGACAGGTGTCGTGCGGCGGCGAGGTCCTGCCGCCCGGCACGGCACACAGTTTCCACGCGCGGTGCCCGGACGCGGTGCTGTACAACGAGTACGGCCCGACCGAGACGGCGGTCGCCGTGACCCGCACGGTCGTCGGCACCGTGGATGCGACTGTCCCGATCGGCGTGCCGCAGAACGGTATCGGTGTGCTCGTGCCGGATTCGCGGCTGCATCCGGTGCCCGTCGGCGTTCCGGGCGAGCTCTACCTGGCGGGTGCCCAGTTGGCGCGCGGCTATCTCGGACAACCGGGGGTGACGGCCTCCCGATTCCCGGCGAATCCGTGGGGACCGCCCGGGCAGCGGATGTACCGGACCGGCGACGTGGTGAGTCGTCGCAGAGACGGCACGATCGACTACCTCGGCCGGCGCGATCTCCAGGTGAAGATCCGCGGTCAGCGCGTCGAACTCGAGGAGATCGAGACGGCGCTGCGACGCCATACCGCCGTCGCGCACTCTGCGGCGGCCGTGTACGAATCAGCCGGCACCGGCGTCCGGCTGGTCGGCTACGTCGTGCCGCGGCCGGACATGGTGGTGGACACCCGTGCCGTGTCGGCGGAACTGGCGCAGCGACTGCCCCGGTACATGGTGCCCAACCAGATCGTGGTGCTGGGGGCGCTACCGTCGACACCCCACGGCAAGCTGGATCGACGGGCGCTTCCGGATCCGGGTGTGCCGCGGGCTCAGCGGTTCCGTCCCCCGACGACCCGTACCGAGAAACTGGTCACCGCGGTGTTCGCGGACGTTCTCGGCACAGGCCTGGTGGGGCTGGACGACAATTTCTTCGAACTGGGCGGCAACTCCCTGTCCGCGACCAGGGCGGCGTCACGGCTGCACGCCACCACTCGGGTCGAGGTCCGGCTCGAATGGTTCTTCGCCGACGCGACCGCGGAGAGCATCGCCGCGCGAATCTCGTCGAGTTTCGCCGCGGCCTCCGACACCTCCGCCGGGCTCGGGGTGCTGCTGCCGCTGCATCCGGACGGCGGACGGGAGCCGCTGTTCTGCATCCATCCGGCCGTCGGGTTGGCCTGGTGTTATGCGGGATTGAGTGCGCATCTCGGCCCCGACCGCCCCGTCTGGGGTGTGCAGTCCCCCACCGTGACCGTGCCCGGCGAACGGTTTTCGTCGATCACAGAGCGGGCCCATCGATATGTGCAGGAGATTCGCCGTGTACAACCGCGGGGGCCGTACCACCTGCTCGGGTACTCGGTGGGTGGCGTGATCGCGCACGCGATGGCCGTCGAGCTGCGGTCGCTCGGCGAGGAGGTGCGTGTGCTCGCGATGATCGACAGCTACGCGTCGGCGGAGCGGGACACCCCGGCACCGACACTGCCGGAACTGCTCACGGAATTCGGCGGCGGGGCGTCGGAGCAGCTCGGGCCGGAGCAACTGACCCGGTTGTACGAGGACTACGTCGACGTCGTCGACGCTGCCGCCGACTTCGTTCCGGGACATTTCGACGGCAACCTGGTGTTCTTCGGCGCGCCCGGGGACGAATCCCAGCCCGTGCCGGCGAGTACGACGTGGCGGCCGTGGATCGACGGGGACGTCATGGCGCACACCGTCGACCGCCCTCACACACTGATGACCGACCCGGAAGCGCTGGCCGTCATCGGGCCGATCCTTGCCGAGTATCTCGCGGGTGCCTCAGCCACCGACGGGACGGAGAATCCACCAGCCACCCAGCGCGAGACAGCCCAGCGTCACGAGTAGGGACAGACCCACCCAGACGATGCCGGGCACGCGGGTGAGTCGCGCCAGCTGATCCGCATCCGACTCCGGGGCAGCGCCGCGGGCCCGTTGCCTCTGCAGTTCGAGGACCGGGCGCGGTGCGGCGACGAGCATGAACAGGGTGATCAGATACGCCGCGGCCACCTGCTGGTCCTGCGTCCCGAACCACACGAGTCCGAACAGGAGAGCTCCGACCACCGTGAGGGAGAACAACCCGTACAGGTTCCGGACGAGGATCAGCATGGCCGCGAGAGCGACGACACCGATCCACAGCACCGCGACCGCGTGCTGGGTACCCAGCACCCAGGCCGCACCGAGCCCCAGAACGGCAGGACCCACGTAGCCGGCGAACGTCATGAGGACCACACCGAGCCCGGTCGGTTTACCGGACGAGATCGCCACACCCGATGTGTCCGAGTGCAGCCGCACCCCCTTCAGCGTGCGACCGAACAGCAGGGCGACCACCAGATGTGCGCCCTCGTGCACGATGGTCACAACGTTGCGGGTGACTCGCCAGGCGTGCGGTTCGAGGACGAGTATCACCGCCACCACCGCCGTGACCTGAACTATCCAGGGAGCCGGCGCGGGGCTGACGGCGCTCATGCGCTCCCACAGCGATTCAATTCCATTCATCGGCGCCGAGTGTACGGCGACCGGCTGCTCACTCCCTGCGTGCCAGCTGTGGAATCAATCCGCCCGCGAGCACGTCGTCGACCTGACGTGGGGACAGCCGGTGACGCACCGGGATCTCCACGTCACGGGTCGAGTCGAACAGGGTCAGGTGGGGGCCGGAACGAATGGCCTCCCGGACCCCGTCCAGGACCAGCACGTCGTCCTGCCGGATCGTGTCGTAGTCGTCCGGGTTCTCGAATTCGAGCGCGAGTACACCGAAGTTGGCGAGGTTCTGCCAGTGGATACGGGCGAACGAGGTGGCGATCACCGCGTGCAACCCGAGGTAGCGCGGGGTGATCGCGGCGTGCTCACGCGAGGACCCCTGCCCGTAGTTGTCGCCGGCGACGATGAAATGCCCGGTGGTCTTCGCCGTCTCCTCCGCGCGCGCCGGATAGGTCTCGTCGACCTGGGTGAACGTGAACCGGGACAGCTTGGGAATGTTGGAGCGGAACGGCAGGGCCCGCGCCCCGGCCGGCGAGATCTCGTCGGTGGAGATGTTGTCACCGACCTTGAGAAGTACCGGTGCCTCGATGCGGTCGGGCAGGGGCGGAAACTCGGGCAGGGACGAGATGTTGGGTCCCTTCACGAGTTCGACATGCCGAGCCTCGTCCTCGGGCAGCGGAGCCACCAGCATGGCCGTGTTGACGGTGGCCTCGTCCGGAAGCGTGATCTCCGGGTACGGCATCCCCGCCTTCTCCGCCCAGTCCCGCGGATCGGTGATCACCCCGGTGAGAGCCGACGCGGCCGCTGTCTCGGGTGAGCACAGCCACACGGAATCCTCGCGAGTGCCCGAACGCCCTGGGAAATTGCGGGGCATCGTCCGGAGAGAATTCCGGCCGGTCGCCGGCGCCTGGCCCATGCCGATACAGCCCATGCACCCGGATTGGTGAATTCGCGCGCCTGCCACGACGAGTTCGAGCGTGGCGCCCATCTTGGTCAGGTCGGAGAGGATCTCCCGCGAACTCGGATTGACGTCGAAGCTCACGCTCGGGTCGGTCTGCCTCCCCGACACCATGGCCGCAGCGATCGCGAAGTCGCGCAGTCCGGGATTGGCGGACGACCCGATCACCACCTGGCTGACGTCCTCACCGGCGACCTCCCGGACGGGCACCACGTTTCCCGGCGAAGACGGTTTCGCGATCAGCGGCACGATCGTCGACAGGTCGAGGTGTTCGTGTACGTCGTACTCCGCGCCCGCATCGGCGAGGATTTCCACGAAGTCGTCTTCCCTGCCCTCGGAGCGCAGGAAATCGCGGACGGCGTCATCTGCGGGAAAGATGGACGTCGTGGCGCCCAGTTCGGCGCCCATGTTCGCGATCACGTGACGATCCATCGCCGTCAACGTCGCGAGCCCCTCACCGTGATATTCGATGATTCTGTTGAGCCCGCCCTTGACCCCGTGGCGGCGGAGCATCTCGAGGATGACGTCTTTCGCCGAACTCCAGTCGGGGAGCCTGCCGGTCAACTCCACCCCCCAGATCTGAGGCATCCGCAGGTGCAGGGGCTGGCCCGCGATCGCCATGGCGACCTCGAGCCCACCGACGCCGATCGCGAGCATGCCCAGCGATCCGGCCGCCGGTGTGTGCGAGTCGGACCCGACCATGGTCTTGCCGGGAACGCCGAAGCGCTGCATGTGGGTGGGATGAGAGACCCCGTTGCCCGGCTTCGAGAACCACAGCCCGTACCGCAGGGCGGCGGTGCGGAGGAACTCGTGGTCCTCGGCGTTCTTCTCGTCGGCCTGCAGCAGATTGTGGTCGACGTATTGCGCGCTCAACTCGGTCTTGATGCGATCGAGGTGGAGCGCCTCGAGTTCCTGCATCACCAGGGTTCCGGTGGCGTCCTGGGTGAGAGTCTGGTCGATCCGGATCGAGATCTCCTCGCCCGGTTCCATCCGGCCGTCGAGGAGGTGTGCACCGATGACCTTGCGGGCGACAGTGTCCGACATCGCTGATCCCTTCGTCGTACCTCCAGGATGCGCCGGAGCGACGCCGAGGGCCAGCGCCCGGAATACGTCCGGCACTCGACAGGAAAATATTCGGCTCTCTAGGCAAATCCGTAGAGAGAGCTAGATTCCGCTAGTCGTGCTGCGCCCGCAGGTACTTGCCGAAGTGCGGCACGGTGAATCCGATCGACCCGCGCTCGGCCGAATAGATCAGGCCCTTCTTGATCAGCCCGTCCCGCGCCGGTGACAGCGACGCGGGTTTGCGGCCGAGCTCGGAGGCGATCGCCGACGTGGCGACCGGTCCGTCGTCGCCGGAGAGGTCGGCCATCGCCCGCATGTACTCCCGCTCGGCAGGCGTCGCGCGCTCGTACCGCGACCCGAAGAACCCGACCGCGAGTTCCTCCTCCGCGGTCGGCGCGGCCACCCGCACGTCCTCCTCGGTGATCGGGCTGGCCGCGGCCACGTCCCACGTCGCCTTGCCGTAGGCCTGGACGAAGTAGGGGTAGCCGTCGGCCGCGGCGTACAACGCGTCGAGCGCCTCGTCCGTGAACTTCACGTCCTCCCGCTCGGCGGGCGCGATCAATGCCCGATCGGCCGACACCCGGTCCAGCCGGTCGATGCGGTGGTAGCTGAACAGCCGTTCCGAGTAACTCTTGGACGCCGACAGCACGGCGGGCAGGTGCGGCAGGCCGGCTCCGACCACGATCAGCGGCGCCGCGTCCTGGCTGAGCTCGTGGCAGGCCCCGCACACCGCCGAGACGTCCGCGGCGCCGAGGTCCTGCATCTCGTCGATGAACAGTGCGATCCCGACCCCGACGTCACGGGCCAGGGACGACGCGTCGAGCAGCAGTTCCACCAGGTCGATCTCGATGTCGCCGGAATCGGCGCGACCCTTCACCGCGGGGGCGTCGATGCCCGGCTGCCACCGCTCCCGCATGCCCTTGTCGGCCGTCGCCCGCAGGGCGAACGACTTCAGGACGCCGAGGAACTCCTCCACCCGGTCGGGGTCGCGATGCGAGCCCGCGATCTCCCGAACCGCCATGTGCAACGCCGACGACAGCGGCCGCCGCAGATCCTGATCGGGGCGGGCCTCGATCTTCCCCGTTCCCCACCGCCGCGAGATGGCGGCCGACCGCAGGTGGTTCAGCAGGACCGTCTTCCCGACGCCACGCAGACCCGTGAGCATCACGCTGCGTTCCGGGCGACCGCGCGCAATCCGCTCGAGCACGACGTCGAACGCGTCGAGCTGCCTGGTTCGGCCCGCGAGCTCCGGCGGGCGCTGCCCCGCGCCGGGCGCATAGGGGTTACGGACAGGGTCCATGGCCACGAAGGTAACAACCTCTGTTGCCGAATCTGCGCTCATCTAGCGCGTGTCCTAGATCCCGCTATGAAGTCCTAGCCGGGGTGGTGACTTCCGCACCCTTCGGTGCCTATCGACTATCGCGCGTTCCCCCGAGGCTGGATGCAGCACCAGGAACAGGGAGAACACCATGATCGAGTTGGACGCCAGAGCCGAGTTGGAACGCCTCGCGCCGCATGCAGCGAAGGGCGACGAGGACGCCGTCGAAGAGGTTCTCCGCATCGCGCACCCCCTCGTGCACCGCTACTGCACGAGCCGGCTCGAGTCGGTGGATCACCCGCACACCACCGCCGACGATGTCACCCAGGACGTGTGCCTCGCGTTGATGAGCGCCCTGCGGACGTACGAGAACCAGGGGAAATCGTTGCTGTCGTTCATCTTCGGCATCGCCGCGCACAAGGTGTCCGACGCGCGGCGCCGCGCCACCCGGTTGTCCGTGCCGCAGACTGCGCGCGCCGCGGCCGCACACCACGTGGTGGACGTCGAGGACGGCCCCGAGCATCACATCCTGCGCGGTGAACTGCGCGGCGAGATGGGCCAGCTCGTCGAGACCCTTCCGGTCCGGCACCAGCAGATCCTCTTCATGCGCGTCATCGTGGGAATGTCGGCCGAACAGACGGCACGGGTCCTGGACACCACACCGGGCGCCGTCCGCGTCGCCCAGCACCGGGCACTGAGCCACCTGCGGGCGCGGATCGGGCACGGGCCCGCCCGCTGAGAGTTCCCGCTCCGTCGTTGCCAACTGCCGGGCCGAGTGGTCCGATGGATTCATGAGCGCACCCGACACCGTCCTGGTCGCGATCGGAACGAAGAAGGGCCTGTGGCTGGCCACCAGCCGCGACCGCGCCACCTGGTCGCTGTCCGGCCCACACTTCCTGATGAACGAGATTCCGAGTATCGGGATCGACACGCGGGGTGGGCGCACCCGCATCCTGGTCGGGGTCCGGTCCGAGCACTGGGGTCCCACCGTCGCACACTCCGACGATCTGGGTTCCACCTGGACCGAACCGGATCACGGCGCCATCCGCTTCGGCGACGGAGACGGCGCCGCGCTCGAGCGGGTGTGGCAGCTCCGGCCCGACACGGACGACCGCCCGGGCGTCGTGTGGGCGGGGTGCGAACCCATCTCGGTGTGGCGGTCGGTCGACGGCGGCGAGCATTTCGACCTCGAACGCGGGCTGTGGGACCATCCGCACCGACCGGAGTGGGGAGCCGGATACGGCGGCGCCGCAGCGCATTCCGTCGTACCCCATCCAGAGGACGAGAACACGATGCATGTCGCGATGAGCACCGGAGGGGTCTACCGCACCACGGACGGGGGTGCGTCCTGGGAGCCGCGCAACACCGGGATCACGGCCTACTTCCTGCCGGACCCGAACCCGGAGTTCGGTCAGTGCGTCCACAAGATCGCCCGCGACGCCGTCGCCCCCGACCGGCTGTACGCCCAGAATCATCACGGCGTCTACCGCACCGACGACAGCGGTGACACGTGGAAGTCGATCGCGGACGGGCTGCCGACGGACTTCGGATTCGTGATGCTCACCCACCCGCGCCGCGAGGGAACCATCTGGGTCGTTCCGATCGAGGCGGACCGTGAACGAATCCCACCCGACGGCCGGCCGGCCGTCTACCGAAGCGAGGACGCCGGGAACAGCTGGACCCGCCTCGACAGCGGGCTGCCGGAACGCGACTACAACGTGGTGCTCCGCGACGCCGCCGCAGTGGACACCGCCGACCCGGTCGGGGTGTATTTCGGCACGCGCGGCGGCGAGGTCTACGGGAGCGCCGACGAGGGCGCCACGTTCGGCACGGTCGCGGCGCATCTGCCCGACGTCCTGTGCGTGCGGGCCGCGGTGATCGCGTCATGAGCGAGGGCGTCACCGTGCGGGTTCCGCGGGCACTGGCGTCGATCGTCGGCGGTGAACGCTCCGTACACGTGCCCCTCGACACCGCCTCGACGCTGTCCCACGTGCTCGACGTCCTCGCGGGCGAGTTCCCGATTCTCGGCCGCCGGATTCGCGACGAGACCGGCGCCCTGCGGCGGTACGTCAACGTCTACGTGGACGGCGAGGACGTCCGGCTCCTCGGCGGTGTCGGCACCGAGGTGACGCCCGGGCAGGAACTGCAGATCCTGCAGTCCGTGGCCGGCGGCTGAGCGCGACTACTCGGCCAGCTCCATCGCCACTGCCCGGGTGGGAGCTCCGTCGCCTGCTTCCAGTGCGATCGGCAGGAGGCTGACGAGCGGGTCGGGGAAGTCGATCCGGTCGAGCCGGCACAGATTCTCGCCGATCACTCCGCCGGCGTCGGCGATCAGATGGTGAACCGGGTATCCGGCGTCGGTGTGTTCCCCGTCCGGAGTCTCGTCGATGCTCGGGGTGTCGAGGCAGAACGTCCGCACTCCCCGGTCGAGCAGCAGCGCGCATGCCTCGGGGTCGAGGAACGGATGTGTGTAATAGGCATCCGTTCCGTAGTGGCGAGACCACCCGGTATGGAACACGGCGATGTCGCCCCGCCCGGCGTCCTCCGCCCGGGACATGATCAGTTCGCGGGTAATCCGCTGCCGCGCAACGAGCTCGCGCAGGTCGAACACGACGCCGCGTCCGACGAACAGCTCCGGCGCCAGCCGATCGACGGTCGCCGCCCCTGCCTGCAGATGCGCCGGGGCGTCGACGTGCGTCCCGGACTGCGAACCGATCCTGACGTCCAGCACGTTGTAGCCGTCGCGTTCGAGGGTGCAGTGCCGGATCAGCGTCGGCACCGGGTCGCCGGGATACACCTGCATCCCCGGCCCGATGGTGTGTGACAGATCCACGATTTTCCGCACGTGTGGCATCGCTCGATTGTCCGGCCTCGGGGTCACGCGTACCGCGATATGCTCGATGACGAGCGAAGAGGTGGTGGAATGACCGATTTTGACCCGCTCGCCACCCAGCGTGAGTCGGTGTCGAAAACACTCGCAACCGAGCTGTCCGCGGTCGGTCTCGAGGATGCCAGGGAGATCGGGCACGGTGGGTTCGGGGTGGTCTACCGGTGTGCCCAACCGGAACTCGATCGAACCGTGGCAGTCAAGGTCCTCACCGCGGCGCTCGACGCCGAGAACCTCGAACGGTTCCTGCGGGAGCAGCGCGCCATGGGCCGGCTGAGCGGCCACCCGCACATCGTCAACATCATGCAGGTCGGGACGACCGACACCGGCCGGCCGTACATCGTGATGCAGTTCCATCCCCACGATTCGCTGGACGCGCAGATCCGCAGGCGCGGGCCCATCCCCTGGAGCGACGCCCTGCGTATCGGGGTGAAACTTGCCGGTGCACTCGAAACTGCGCACCGGGTGGGCATCCTCCACCGAGACGTCAAACCGGGAAACATCCTGCTGACGGAGTACGGCGAACCGCAGCTCACCGATTTCGGGATCGCGCGGATGTCGGGGGCGTTCGAGACGACTGCGGGCACCGTCACCGGCTCCCCCGCATTTACCGCTCCCGAGGTGCTGTCGGGGCGGACCCCGACCGCCGCCTCCGACGTGTACAGCCTCGGCGCGACCCTGTTCAGCGCGATCACGGGGCACGCGGCCTTCGAACGGCACAACGGCGAGGAGGTGATCGCGCAGTTCCTGCGGATCACCACCCAACCTGTCCCGGACCTGCGGACGGAGGGTTTCCCCGAGGACCTCAGCGCCGTGATCCAGCGCGCGATGTCCGGTAAACCGGAGGATCGCCCCGCGTCCGCCGCCGCGTTCGGCGACGAACTGCGGGAGGTCGAACGCCACCACGGATTGGCTGTGGACGAGATGGCGATGCCCGTCGACGCCGGGGTGCACCATGTCGAGGATTCCTCGCCCGGGGCGGTCTCGACCATCTCCGGTCCGTTCCGGACCTCCACGACGGGACGGGCACGATATGCGTCGACGCCGCCGCCCGCGCCGGCCACCCGGTTCCGGCCGCCCGCCGCGACCCGTCAGCTCGTCGACCGGAATCGGCTGATCGACCTGCTGCGGGCCGGACGCCGACGCCTGCTGACCGTGATCCACGGCCCCACCGGATTCGGCAAGAGCACCCTGGCCGCCCAGTGGCGGAACGTCCTCGCCGACGAGGGCGTGGCCGTCGCGTGGCTCACCGTCGACAGCGACGACGACAACGTGGTCTGGTTCGTCGCGCACCTCATCGAGGCGATCCGCCGCGTGCGCCCCAACCTGGCCAAGGAACTCGGCCAGGTCCTCGAAGAGCACGACGACGAAGCCGAACGCTACGTGCTCACCTCGCTCGTCAACCAGATCCACGAGAGCGGCGAACGGATCGCCCTGATCATCGACGACTGGCAGCGCGTGTCCGAGCCCGCGACGATCGCCGCCCTGGAGTTCCTCCTCGACAACGGGTGTCACCACCTGCAGGTCGTGGTGACGAGCCGGACCAGGGCCGGGCTGCCGATGAGCCGCATGCGCGTCAAGGACGAACTCGTCGAAATCGACTACTCCGAACTGCGTTTCGACGACTCCGAAGCCCGGTCGTTCCTCGTCGACCTCGGTGGCCTGCCCCTCGACAGCGAGGACGTCACCGAGCTCCGCGACTCCACCGACGGGTGGGTGGCGGCTCTCCAACTGGCGTCGTTGTCGCTGCGCGGGCGAGCGGACCCCTCCGAGCTGATCGCCGGACTGTCCGGGCGCCACCACGCGATCGGCGAATTTCTCGCCGAGAACGTCCTCGACACCCTCGAACCCGAGATGCTCGACTTCCTGCTGGCCACCTCGATCACCGAACGCACGTGCGGCAGTCTCGCCGGCGCCCTCGCACACACCGCGCGTGGGCAGGCGATGCTCGAGGCCGCCGAGGACCGGGACCTGTTCCTGCGCCACATCGACGACGAGCGAACGTGGTTCCGCTACCACACCCTGTTCGCCGAGTTCCTGCGCCGACGGCTCGAACGCGACCAACCCGACCGGATCCGGGAACTGCATCGCGTCGCGTCCCGCTGGTTCTGCGACCACAGCCTGCTCCGCGAGGCCGTCGACCACGCCATCGCCGGCGGCGAAGAGCAACGCGCCGTGGAACTCGTCGAAGCGGACGGACTGATACTGCTCGAGCAGTCCCAGGCGGCGACGTTGTCGGCGGTGGTCGACAAGCTGCCGCCGGCTCTGGTCGCCACGAGCGCCCGGCTGCAGGTCACGACGGCTTGGGCGCACGCGATGGCGAACCGGACCATGGCCGCCGAACGCGCGCTCGAGCGAGCCGAATGGGCACTCGACCACAGCGGCGCGAGCGCGAGCGACACGGCGGATCTGCGGGCGGAGGCGGGCGTCGTCCGTGCGGTGGCGGAACTGCGCAACGACCGCAGCGGCCGGATCGACGAACTCGCCGCCGACTGCCTGGCGCGGCCGGAGGCCATGTCCCCGTGGGTGGTGTGCGCCGCGTTCAACGTCACGACGTTCGCCGCCGTGTACCGCTTCGACTTCGCGGAGGTGCGCAGGATCCAGGAAGTGGCCCGGCCCTATTACGAGCGGAACACAGGACCGCACAACGTCGTTCACGGTCAGAGCTATCTGGGTGTCGCGTCCTACGAGCAGCTCGACGTCGACGACGCCGTCGACCGCTTCCGGCGGGCCCGGCGAGCCGGACGGAAACTGGGCGGGCCGCGAGCGCCGTCCGCCCGGCTGGCAGGGTCGCTGCTCGGTGAGGTGCTGTACGAACGCGGGGACGTCGAAGAAGCCGAACGTCTCCTCGACGACGGATACACCCTCGCCGTCGAGACCGGTGGGGTGGACTTCAAGGTCGCCCGCTTCGTGACCGGCGCTCACGTCAAGGCGCTGCGGGGTGACCGCGAGGAGGCGACGACACGCCTGCACGCCGGACTCGAGGTGGCCGAGACCTACTCCCTCGCCCGCCTGCGGGCCCGCATCGAGAACGAACGCCGGCGGCTCGGCATCACCCCGCATCCCGCCCTGGGGGCACCGGACCCGATCTCACACGAAGACCGGCGGCGCCCGGTGTCGGGCATCGACGAGATCGTCGCGCAGGTCGAGGAGGCCACCGCGATCCGGATGCTGCTCGCCACCGGGGCGCGCGAGAACATCGAGCTGGCGTGCACCTGGGCGCAGGAGTGGACCGATCGACTGGCCGGCACCGGCCGCAACCGCGCCTACCTGCTGGCCGAGCGCCTCCGGGTGGCGTGCCTCGCCGCCGCGGGCCGCGACGACGAGGCGAAGCAGGCCCTCGCCTCCATCGCCTCGATCTGCGCGGCACGCGGACTCCACCGCGTGCTTCCCGACGGTGGACCCTTCGTCGTCGCCCTGGTCGCGGATCTCCGGGCAGATCAGCTGGCCGGAGAGTGGCGGCCGGACTGGGCTTCGGTGCCCTCCGACTTTCTCGAGGAGCTACAGAACGCGACCGCTCCGTACACGATGTGACCCGCGGTCAGGACGGCGTGGGCGCCTCCTCCAGGATCAGTCCCGGGGCGCGCAGGTCATCCCAGAATTCGGCCGGGATCGGGTGTTCGAGCCAGGCCGCGTTCTGCCGCATTTGCGCGCAGTTCCGTGCGCCCAGCAGAAGTTCCCGCACCGCCGGATGCGCGGCGGCGAACTGAATCGAGGCGGCCGCCAACGGAACCCGATGACGCTCGCAGTGCTTCTCGATGTCGCGCACCCGGCTCAGCACCTCTTCGGGTGCGGGCTGATAGTTGAACTTGGCGCCGGGCACCGCGCCGGTGGCCAGGATGCCCGAATTGAGCACACCGCCGAGGACGATGGCGACGTCGCGCTCCACCGCGAGCGGCAGCAGGTCCTTCACCGGATCCTGCTCGAGCAGTGTGTATCTCCCCGCGAGGAGGATGCAGTCGAGATCGACGCGTTCGAGGGCGTCGACGCAGACGTCGGCCTCGTTGACCCCGACGCCGATCGCCCGGACCACGCCCTCCTCCCGCAACCGGATCAGCGCGGGGAACGCACCCTCGAGCGCTTCCGCGAACCGCGCGGGCTGGGCGTCGCCGTGCGTGTACCGGTCGACGTCGTGCACGTAGAGGATGTCGAATCTGTCCTGGCACATGCGCTGCAGGCTGTCCTCCACCTGCCGCAGGACCGCGTCGTACGAGTAGTCGAAGTCGGCCCGGAACGGCGGGGTGTCCACCCAGATTCCGGTGTCGAACGACCCACGGCGCGCGGGCGTCAACGTGCGCCCCACCTTCGTGGACAACACGTAGTCGTCGCGGTCCCTCGTCAGCAGTGCATGGCCCACCCGGTGCTCGGACAGCCCGTGCCCGTACATGGGCGCGGTGTCGAACGAACGCACCCCCATGTCCCACGCCTCGGCGATCTGCGCCTGCGCCTCCGCCTCGGGGACCGGCCGGAAGATGTTGCCGATGGGCGCACCGCCGTAGCCGAGCAGGGTCACGTCGAACCCTGCGCGCCCGAACGTCCGAGTATCGTTCACCTTCATGGATTCTCGCTTCCGTTGCCGAGGAACAGAGTGCTCGGGTCGCGCATCACGGAGTCCATCTCGCGAAGGCACACGACCTTGATCGCCGCAACGACCAACTCCGAATAGAACTGGTCGTGGAACCACTTGTCGCCGCTGTACGCCACGACCAGCCCGCCCTCGCCCACCGCGCTGCCACCCCACTTGGTCCAACCGTGCTGGTACAGGTAGGGATGCAGCTGCTGAACGGCGTGCGACGGCAGGCCGGTGGTCCAGCTGATCCGCGCTTTCGACTCGGCAATCGCGTCGTACGGCCCGGCCCAGTCCTTCTTCTCACCCCAGCTACAGCGGAAGACGACGGGCAACTCCGCGTCGGCGGTTGGGGCGACGCCTGGCCGGAGCACGACGAGATGCCCCGGAGATCCGTGGGAGAGGTTCTCGATCGACGGCCGAGCCAGCTCGACGGCCTCCCGAGCCACGTCCTCGGTCAGTCCGGAAAAATTGGTCATCCGGTCATCCTTCCCCACGGATCAGATCGATCGCCTTCTCGGCGATCATCACCGTGGGAGCCTGGGTGTTGGAACTGACGATGCGCGGCATGACGGACGAGTCGACCACCCGCAGACCCTCGATGCCCATCACCTTCAATTCCGGTGAGACGACGGCGTCGTCACCGACACCCATCGCGCACGTGCCGACCGGGTGGTACGAGGTACGGCCGTACTCGCGGACGAACTTCACGTAGTCGTCCTTCGTGTTCACCGACAGACCACCGGCCAGATGTTCCGCCTTGATGTGCCGCGCCATCGAGGACTGCGCCATGATCTCGCGGCTCTGCCGGAGCCCCTCGATGCTCGACTCCAGGTCGAAGTCGGTGGCGAGGAAGTTCGGGTCGATCAGCGGCTGGGCGGTGGGATCGTTCGACCTGATCTTCACCGAGCCGCGGCTCTCCGGCCGCAGTGAGTACGAGTTCAGGGTGCAGCCGTAGCCGGGACGGACCGCGGCGACACCGGCCTCGACGCCGGCGGCGGGCAGGAAGTGGAACTGCAGATCCGGAATCGACTCCGCCGCGTGCCCGAAACTGAACCCACCGGCCTCGACGACGGTCGACGCCAGCGGGCCCCGCCGGAAGGCCGCGTACTCGAGTCCCGCCTTCGCCGTGGCCGGACGCATCAGGTTCAGTCGGTCGAGGCTCTGGTATTCACGGAGTTCGTAGATGACGTCGAGGTCGCAGTGGTCGTGCAGGTTCCGGCCGACACCGGGAAGGGCATGGGCCACCTCGACATTCGCGTCGCGAAGGTCGTCGGGATGACCGATCCCCGACAGTTGCAGGATCTTGGGTGATCCGAACGCGCCCGCCGCGACCAGCACCTCGCGGGACGCGCGGAACGTCTCCACACCGTGCGGGGTGAGCACCTCGATCCCGGTGGCGCGTCCGCCGTCGAGCAGCACCCGCGACACGGCGACGTTCTCCCGCACCGTCAGGTTGGGCCGCTTCCTGGCGGGTGCGAGGTACGCGACGGCGGCGCTGCACCGGCGGGCGTTCTTCGTGGTCGTCTGGTAGAGGCCGACACCGTACTGGTGCTCGCCGTTGAAGTCGCCGTTGAACGGCAGCCCGAATTCCTGACCCGCCTGGACGAACGACTTCGACAGCGGATGAGGATTGACGGGATCGGAGACCCCGAGCGGCCCGTCGGTGCCGTGGTACGGCGCCGACAGTCGTTCGTTGTCCTCGGACCGGAGGAAGTACTTCTGGATCTCCTCGAACGACCATCCCGCGCAGCCGTATTTCAGCGCCCACTCGTCGTAGTCCTCGTGCGCGCCCCGGGTGAACACTTGAGCGTTGATCGAGCCGCCACCGCCGATGACCTTGCCCTGGGCGAGTGGGATGACCCGGTCGTTGCAGTGTTTCTGCGGGACGCTCGAGAATCCCCAGTCGTACTTGCTCGCGGTGAGTTTCGCGAAGCCCGCCGGCACGTGGATGAACGGATGCCGGTCGTTGCCGCCGGCCTCGAGCAGGAGGACCCGGACCGCTGGATCCTCGGTCAGCCGTCCGGCCAGCACACAGCCCGCGGTGCCGCCGCCCGCGATGACGTAGTCGTAGGTGGCACTCATCGGTTGCCTCCGGTCCAGTTCGGGAACACGCGCTGACGTGGTCCGGTGCGGATCTGAATGGTCTTGACGTCGGTGAACTCGTCGAAGCCGGCCTGCCCCATCTCGCGGCCGAACCCGCTCTGCTTCATGCCGCCGGCAGGCAGCTGCGGGGCGCCGTCGATGGTGGTGTTCACCCACACGCGGCCGCTGCGCATCTCCTTCGCCACCCGCAGCGCCTTGTCGATGTTCTTGGTCCAGATCGATCCGGCGAGTCCGTATTCGGTGGCGTTGGCGAGCCGGATGGCGTGGTCGACGTCGCTGAACCGGGTGACGGTGAGCACGGGACCGAAGATCTCCTCCTGGAAGGCGGCGGACTCCTCGGCCACGCCGTCGAGGATCGTGGGGGCGACGAAATGCCCGCTCCCCCAGTTCTCTCCGCCCAGCCGATCACCGCCGGTCAGGACGGTCGCGCCGTCCCGCCGCGCCGCGTCGATGTGCCCGAGCACCTTCTCGAGGTGGCCGGCGTCGATCATCGGACCCAGTTCGCTGGCGTCGTCGAGCGGTCCGCCCACCGTGATGCGGCCGGCGGCCTCGACTAGGCGGGCGAGGAAGGCGTCCGCGATCGAGTCCTGGACCAGGAGCCGGGCACCCGACACGCAGCACTCACCCTGGTTGAAGAACACACCGAACAGGACTCCGTCGAGTGCGTCGTCGAGGTCGGCGTCGTCGAACACGACGCTGGCGGCCTTGCCGCCCAGTTCCATCGACAGTCGCTTGACGCTGCCCGCCGAGGCCTCCACGATGCGCTTACCGGTGGCGGTGCTCCCGGTGAACGACAGGATGTCGACCAGGCTGCTCTCCGCGAGCGGGGCACCGACCTCGGCACCCGCGCCCGTCACCACGTTCACCACCCCGTCGGGGATCCCGGCCTCGGTGAGCAACCGGGCCAGCTCGACGGCGGTGCCGGACGTGAACTCGGACGGCTTCACCACCGCCGTGCAGCCCGCGCCGAGCGCGAACGGCAACTTCTGCGCGAGCAGGAGCAGCGGGAAGTTCCACGGGATGATCATGCCGACCACGCCGGCGGGCTCCCGGACCACCATGGCGGTGCAGTCGTCGCCGAGAGCCGTGTGTGCCTCACCGTGCATCGTCATGGCCAGCGCCGCGGCGTACTCGAACAACTCGATGCTCG
This sequence comes from Rhodococcus sp. LB1, assembly GCF_001583455.1. Taxonomy (NCBI): domain Bacteria; kingdom Bacillati; phylum Actinomycetota; class Actinomycetes; order Mycobacteriales; family Nocardiaceae; genus Rhodococcus; species Rhodococcus sp. LB1. The sequence continues at coordinate 26,329 of NZ_LTCZ01000190.1, forward strand.
CGCCGACGTCGCCGCGGGCCAGAGTGATCGGTTTGCCCGACTCCTCAGCGTCGATCCGGGCGAGTCGTTCCTCGTGCTCGCGCATCAGCCCCGCGCAGCGCAGCAGTGCCCGGCCGCGGTCCATCGCGGTCCAGTGCGGCCACTCGCCCTCGTCGAAGGCCTCCCGCGCGACCGCGATGGCCAGGGCCGCGTCGGCGCGGGTGCCCGCGGTGAACGTGGCGACGACGCGGCCGTCGGCCGGGCTGACCCGTTCGATGATGTTCTCCGACGGGGGCACGCTGCGCCCGCCGATGAAGTGTCCGTAGCTGCGGATCTGTGTTGCTTCGACTGTCGACATCTTTGGCAGTTCCTCGTCAGTGTTCGTGGATCAGGACACCACGCAGGTTGAGCCCCGCGTGCATGTCCACGTATGCGTCGTTGACCTGGCCCAGGCTGTAGCGCCGGGTGATCAGTTCGTCCAGCTTCAGTCGTCCCGACTTGTAGTAGTCCAGCAGGGCCGGGATGTCCCGGGTGGGGTTGCAATTGCCGAACAGCACCCCCCGCAGATGCTTGGCGTAGACCACCAGTTCGAGCGGGCTGATCGGGATCCCGGGTTCGTTCTGGCCGATCGACACGACGGCGACGGTTCCCTCCTTGCGGACGGCTCCGAACGCGTCGGCGATCAGCTGTCCGTCCACCACGCCGACGGTGACGACGGCGCTGTCGGCGCCCTGCCCGTTGGTGACCGAGCGGACGAACGGCATGGCCTCGTCGATCGACGCGTACGCGTGGGTGGCGCCGAGTTCGAGGGCTCGTTCGCGTTTGAACGGGACCGGGTCGACCGCGACGACGTGCGCCGCACCCGCGTGGTGGGCGCCCTGCACCGCGTTGATCCCCACACCGCCGACCCCGACGACCATTGTCGTGTCCCGGGGGCGGACGACCGCGCCGTTCACGGCGGAGCCCCACCCGGTGGCCACCCCGCACGAGACGAGGCAGGCCACGTCGAACGGGATGTCGTCATCGATCTCGACGGCCTGGGCCTGCGAGGTGACGAGGTAGTTCGCGAACGTGCCGAGGCGCTGCATGGCGCCGATCGGCCGCCCTGACTGCGTGGCGAACCGCGCTGTTCCGTCGAGCATGAAACCAGCCTCCATACCGGCCCCCGTGTCGCAGATATATTGCATCCCCTGCGCGCACCAGGCGCAAGTTCCGCAGGCCGGGAGGTAGGCGGTGGCGACGTGATCGCCGATGGCGAGCCGGGTGACACCGGGCCCGACCGCGTCGATCACACCGGCACCCTCGTGTCCGCCGACCAGCGGCAGCGTATTGGGAATGTCACCGGTGACGAGGTGATCGTCGGAGTGACACAGTCCGGACGCCATCACCTTGATCCGCACCTCGCCGGGACCGGGCTCCGCGAGGACGAGGTCGTCGACCTCCCACTTGCCGCCCACTTCGTGAATCACCGCACCGCGTGCCGTCGTACTCATCGTTCTCCTTCGAATCTCACACTGACACAGAGTCTTACTTGATGATCGAGAGCCGGCTGCGGTCGAGGGTCACGGCGACCGCGACGATGACGACCGCGCCGTACACGATCTGCTGGAAACTGGGGTCGATGCCGGCCACCGAGCCGCCGACCCGGAGAACGGTGACCACCAGGGCGCCGACGAGCACCCGCCACGCTCCACCGATTCCACCGGTGATGGCGCAGCCGCCGACCAGCACGGCCGCGATGGCAGGCAGGAGCAGCGAATCCGCGAGTTGCGGTGCGGCGCTCTGCTGCTGGGCCGACAATACGATACCGGCGGCGCCCGCGAAGAATCCGGACAGGGCGAATGCGCCGATCCGGACGATCCGGGTTCGGACGCCGCTCATCATCGCCGCCTTCTCCCCCAGTCCGACGAGGTGGAAGACGTTGCCCCGCGGGGAGAACCGCATCGCGCAGAACACCGCGGCCACTGCGGCGACACCGGCCCACACCGCCATGGGGAGACCGAGCACCGTCCACGAACTGAGCCAGAAGATCGCGTCGTAGCCTTCGCTGATGTAGATGGTGGTCGACCCGGACGCCACGAGCGCGACCGCACCCCAGAACCCCAGCGCCCCGAGCGAGACGACGAACGACGGGACCTGCCCGAACACGATCAGCAGACCGGTCAGCGCACCGATCAGAGTGAGCGCCACGAGGGTGACGACGACGGCGAGGGGACCGAGGGAGCCGATCACCGTCGCCAGAATCACCGTGGCGAGCGACGCCAGTGCGGCCACCGACAGGTCGATGCCGCCGGTGAGGATGACGAACATCTGGCCCAGCCCGAGCAGCAGAATCGGGACCGCCTGCGCCGAGACCACCGCGAGGGCGTTCATCGACAGGAAATTCGGTTCGGCGAGCGCGACGAGGAGGACGAGCGCGACCAGCACGACCGACGGGCCTGCCAGCCGCAACCGGTCCCGCGTCGTCCGGGACACGGCCGGCGCCGCACCCTCGGGTGCGCGCATCTCGGTGGAAGTCCTCTCGGCGGAAGTTCTTGTTGCCACGGCGATCACATCATCATCTCGAGGAGTTGGAGTTTGCTGGGCGGGTTTCCGGGCGGCGAGTCGAACGCGCCGGTGATCTCGCCGTCCCGCATCACGATCACGCGGTGGCCGAGCCCGATCGCCTCGTCCAGGGTGTCGGCGAGCACCAGAATCGCCACTCCCCGGTCGGAGAGGTCGCGGAAGACGGCGTAGAGGTCTTCTTTCGCGCCGATGTCGAGGCCGCGGGTGGGGTGGTCGAGAACCAATACCTTCAGGCCGTCGCCCAGGATCCACTTGGCCACCACGGCCTTCTGCTGGTTGCCGCCCGACAGTCGCGCGATGTCGGCGTCGGGGTCCGCGGGCCGGATGCCGAGTTTCTCGATCCAGCCGCGGGCGGTCTCCTCCACCCGGGCACCCGAGGAGATCCGGCCACCGCCGGCCTTCACCGGATGCACCGTCGCGATGTTCTGCGCGACGGTCGCGCCCGCGATCATGCCTTCGACGCGACGCTCGGCGGGAACGTATGCGACACCGGACCGCACGGCGTCCGCAGGTGATCCGGGGGCCGACCGCTGTCCGTCGATCTCGACGGTTCCGGAGTCGACGGGGACGGCGCCGAAGACGGCGCGGGCAACCTCCTCGCGTCCGGAGTCGACCACGCCCACCACCGACACGATCTCGCCGGCGTGGACGTCCAGCGACACGTCCTTCGCCTTGCCGCCGCAGGTGAGGTTGCGGACCGACAGAGTCGGCGTGCTCGTCCGGGGAACGGCCTGCTTGCGCTCCGACGAGTAGATCTCCTCGGCCGCGCCCTTGCCTATCATCAGCTGGTACAGCTCGGATTCGGTTGCCGCCGAGGCGATCCGCTCACCGACCACCTTGCCGTCGCGCAGCACGTACACGCGGTCGGAGAAGCGGAGGACCTCGTCGAGACGGTGGGAGACGAAGATGACGGAACCGCGCTCCTTGAGGGCGGTGACCCGGCGATGGAGCACTTCGACGTCCTCGGGTTCGAGCACCGACGTCGGCTCGTCGAGGATGAGCAGCGGCGGGTGTTCCACCTGCCTGCCGCCGACGGCCCGAGCCACCTCCACCATCTGGCGCTGGGCGAACCCCAGCGTCTCGGTCAGGGCGCCCGGGTCGACCGTCGACTCCACCACCGACAACATTTCCTGGGCGCGGGCCCTGATCTTCCGTCGGCGGAGGAACCCGGCGCGGGCGGTGTCACCCTCGTGTCCGAGGATCAGGTTCTGGCCGACGGTGAGGTTCGGCAGCAGCGACTGCTCCTGGTGCACCACCCCGATCCCGTGGTCGGCGGCGTCGGCGGGGCTTCCGAAGCTCACTTCGCGCCCGCCCAGCACCATCCGGCCGCCGTCCTGGCGGTGGACTCCCGCGAGGATCTTGAGCAGCGTCGACTTTCCGGCGCCGTTCTCGCCGATCAGCCCCACGACCTCGTTCGGAGCGATGGACAGGCTCACGTCGTCGAGGACGGTGTTGGGTCCGAATTTCTTCGTGACATTGCGGAGTTCCAGGAGAGATGTCATTTCACGACCCTCAATCGACTGCGGGCGGGCCACCCGGTGGCGATCACCGCGACCACGATGATGAGACCCTGCGCGCCCTGCTGGATGTACGGGCTGGCGCCCGACAGGAGAAGCCCGTTTCCGAGGACCACGAGGAGCAGCACACCTACGAGGGAATGCAGGGGTCCGCCGCGACCGCCGCTCAGCAGGGTGCCTCCGACGACCACCGCGGACAGGGTGAGGAAGAGGCTTCCCGATCCGACGCTCACGTCGCCGACGCCGAGCCGGATGGTGGCCAGCACTCCGCCGAGCCCGGACAGCAGTCCGGCCACGGCGAACAGGATGATCTTGGTGCGCCCGACCGGGACGCCCGCCAGGCGGCTGGTCGCCTCGTCGCCGCCGATCGCGTAGGTGTGCATGCCGAGCCGGGTTCCCTTGCACAGCAGCACTGTCACCGCGACGGCGGCGAGCGCGAACACCACGACGACGGGAAGCCCGAGCCAGTGGCCGCCGGCCCAGGCCGCGAGCGACGGGTCGGCGAGCTGAGGGGTGGCGGTGCCGAAGAGCACGGTGGCGACACCGAGACCGACGAACCACGTACCCAGTGTGACGAGGAAGGACGGCACCCGGACGACGACGTGCAGCACGCCGTTGACCACTCCGAAGAGCAGACCGACCCCCAGCGCCAGCAGGACCGCGAGGAGTCCCAGGTCGTTGCCGTTGACGCTGTTCGCTGCGAGCAGGACGAACGTCAGCCCGCTGGCCGCCATCACGCCCTCGATCGACAGGTCCACGCCGCCCACCAGGACCACCAGCGTGGCACCCATCGCGAGGACCACGGGAATCGCGGCCTGCTCGACGATCGCCATCGCGTTGCTGGCCGTCGCGAAGCCGGGAGCCAGCGCGGCGAAAACGACGCACAGTCCCAGCAGGGCGGCGAGCGGGCCGGCGGTCGAGAGCAGCCGGCGAACGCGTGGTCGTGTGCTGCGCACGGGCGCAACAGGTTCTGCGGGGGTCGTCACCTCCCCGGTCACTTCAGTCGTCGACATCGTCACTCCTTCGGAAGATTGTGTGGTTCGTGAATCGAGGGTGGGGGCTACCGGGCTACCGGGCCGGTGATGCGGGAGAACGGATCCTGCACGGACCGCACGATCTCCTCGTCACTCGGCACGGCGAGGAACTGGTCGACGTTGTTCGCGGTGATCAGCGACTGATCGACGAAGAACTCGCGGTTCTCCCGGGGCAGCGACTCGACGTCGAGTGCGCCGCTCATGGCCTGGTAGCAGATGGCGAGTCCCATCGCGCCGTTGAAGTAGGGGTCGGTCGTGTAGGTGGAGAGCAATTCCCCGTTCGCGATGGCGCCCAGGCCTTCCGGGGTGGCGTCCGCGGCGCTGGCGATCTTGATCTCCCCCGCGCGGCCCGCCTCACGCACCGCCTGCAGGGCGCCCAGTGCCATGGAATCCGTTGCGGCCCAGATACCGTTCACCTGGTCGCCGTACTTGTTGAGCAGGGTCTGCGTGGTGGTGTAGGCCTTGTTGCGGTCGAAGTCGGCGGGCTGGTCGTCGAGCAGGGTGACGCCGGACTGTCCGTCCATCGCCTGCTGGAAGCCCTGGAACCGGGTCTGGCTGATCTCGTTGGCGAGCAAACCCTGCAGCGCGATCACGCCGCCGGTGCCGCCGAGCGAATCGACGAGGGCCTTCCCCGTGTCGGCTCCCTGCTGGACGCCGTCGTAGGCGACGTACGACGCCCATCCGTTCCCGACGTCCCAGGGGTGCAGGTCGGCCGGCTTGCTCCACTGGGTGACCGCGCACCCGCCGCTGTTCTGCACGGCGCGCACGATCGCGGGGGTGTCGGCGCTCGTGTTCGGGTTGATGTTGAGCAGCACGGTCTTGCCTGCGGCGAGCACCGACTGCAACTGCGACAGCGCGTTCTGCGAGTCGCCGCCGTAGACGATCACCTTCAGTTCGATCCCCAGCGATTCGGCGTACGCGCGGCTGCCCTGCACCCACGCGGCTTCATACGGGTTGGTGAGCGACCGCACCTCGGAGACCATCACCATGTCGCCCCGGTCGACGGCCGCCCCGTCCCGCTCGATCTCTTCCGATCCCGTCGAGCAGGCGATGGCGGAGCTCGCCATGACGGAGACTGCCGCGGCAACGCCGACGGCCCGGGCTGCCGCCCTGATTGATCGTTGCGTCCGTGTCATCGTTCGTCCACTTCCTGAAAAAGAATGTAAACGCTTTCTTACCGTGATCGGCGTCACAAGTCAAGCGCTGCATGGTGTGGTCAAGGGCCATCCGGATCAACCGGACAGATCAGAAATCGATTACAAAGTGCTGGTGAGCCGGGCGGCGGCGACCGCTCCGGCCACGCGACACCACATCGCGGGTGCGGCGAGTGCCGATTCGGAGCTCCCCGCCAGGTCGGACAGTGAGATCCCGATGCCGGGTGGCGCCGCCGCGAGGCGGCCTGCGACGACGACCGATCGGGTCGCGGTCCCCGCGCACCGTTCCAGCACGGAACCGACGAGTTTGCCGGACAGCGACGTCGCGTCGAATTGGCCTTCACCGGTGACCACGACGTCGGCGCGGCCGAACTCGGCGCTCAGCCCGGTGAGCTCCGCGATGCGGGCGGCGCCCGGCACCAGCCGGCCGCCCCAGGCCGACAGTCCGAATCCAGTGCCTCCCGCCGCTCCCGCGCCGGGTTCGTCGGGACTGCACGGCAGTCGTGCGCCGAGGCAGGCGGCGAACGTCGCGAGCGCGCGATCGAGGCGGTCGCGCTCCGCGGGGTCGGCGCCCTTCTGCGGCCCGAAGACGTGCGCTGCCCCATGTGGGCCGCAGAGGACGGCCGTCGTGTCCGTCAGCAGTTCGACGCCACCGGGTGGGGGCTCGGTGAGTGAGCCCACGTCGATCGAGGCGAGAGCGGCCAGGCCGGCGCCCCCGTCGGGGATCTCCCGGCCGTCGCGGTCCAGGAGCTTCGCGCCGAGCGCCCGCAGGGCGCCCGCACCGCCGTCGGTGGACGCGGAACCGCCGAGTCCGACCAGCAGCGCCTTCGCGCCGTCCGCCAGTGCGGCGGCGATCACCTGCCCCAGGCCGGTCGTCGACGCTCCCCCCGGATCCGGCGAGTCCATCAGGGGCAGCCCACTCATCTGGGCCAGCTCGACTACCGCCGTGCCGTCCCGGAGCAGCAGCCAGCGTCCGGTCGTCGGACGTCCGTCGGGGCCTCGAACCCCCGGAACCTCACGCCACACGCCGGTGCCGTGGCAGGACGCGACGGCGTCCACCGTGCCTTCGCCGCCGTCCGCCTGCGGGAGCATGTCCAGCTCGTCGTTCGGCCGGACCGTCGACCAGCCGGCTGCCAGAGCCGCCGCCACCTCCGTCGCGGTCAGTGAGCCCTTGAACGAATCCGGGGCCAGCACCACCCGCATCGAGCCGGCGTCAGTCGACGTCATCGGGGTGGGGTCCCGTGCGCTGATCCCGATTCAGGGCCGAGATCGCGTCCATCTCCGCGGCGGACAGCCGGAAGTCGAACACATTCGCGTTCTGCCGCATCCTGTGCACCGCAGAAGATTTGGGCAGTGGAATCGTCCCGATCTGCAAATGCCAGCGGAGCACGATCTGCGCGACCGACACACGGTGCCGGGCGGCGAGCGCCGCCAGGAGTGCGTGGTCGTTCAGGTGCCCCCTCGCCAGCGGCGCCCACGCCTGGGTGCGGATGCCCATCGACCGGTGCAGATCCGTCAGTGCGGACTGCGTGAGCAGCGGGTGCAGTTCGATCTGGTTGACCGCCGGGGTGATCGTCGCGATCTCCGCGAGCCGCTCGAGCTGTTCGGGCTGGAAGTTCGACACGCCGATTGCCCGCACCCGTCCGTCGTAGTACAGCTTTTCGAGTGCCCGCCACGTCTCCAGGTACTGTCCGAGGCTCGGTGCCGGCCAGTGGATCAGGCACAGGTCGATGCGGCCGAGTTTCGCCGCACTCGCCTCGAACGCGTCCAGTGTCTGCTGGTAGCCCTGGTCCTCGTTCGAGACCTTGGTGGTCACGAAGATCTCGTCCCGATCGACGTCCGCTCGGGCCAGCGCCGCGCCGAGAGAGGCCTCGTTGCCGTACATCGGGGCCGTGTCGAACGCGCGGTAGCCGGCGGACAGCGCGTGCGACACCGTGGAACCCATGTCCTCGTCGGGGATCGTGAAGAGGCCGAACCCGAGCGCGGGCATCGTGACGTCGTTGTTCAACGTGACCGAGGGAACGGTCGCCAGGCTCGTCATGTGATCGAGTACCCGCCGTCGACGGGCAGGACCACCCCGGTGACGTACCGCGCGGCGTCGGAGACCAGGAACAGCACGACGTCGGCGACGTCGTCGCCGTCGGCGAACCGTTGCAACGGGATACGGCTCAGCTTCTGGGCGCGGAAGTCTTCCTGCCGCAGCACGTCCGCCGTCATCGGCGTTTCGATGTAGCCCGGCGAGACGGTGTTGACGCGCACGCCGTGGGGGCCGAGTTCCACGGCCAGTCCCTTGCCGAGCTGAGTCAGTGCGGCCTTCGTCGCGCCGTAGGGAACGATCCCCGGGACAGCGCGATCCGCGGACAGCGACGCGATGTTCACGATGCTGCCGCGGGCGTCGACCAGGGACTTGGCCGCCTGCCGCGTCAACCGGTAGGCCGCCGACAGGTTGACGTCCAGGAGACGTTCCCACCCGTCCTCGTCCACGTCGATCGCGGTGGTCCGCAACTGGATCCCGGCCGCGTTGATCAGGATGTCGAGGCGCCCCGACAGCTGCTGGGCGAAGTCGACGGCGCGCGCACCGAACTCGGGGTCGGTGAGGTCGCCGCAGAGACCGTGTCCGCCGAACTCCGCGGCGACGTCGGTGACCTTCGGGTCGGCGTCGACCGCCACCACGAGTGCCCCGCTCCGGGCGAGGGCCCGGGCGATCGCCGAACCGATCCCACCGGCCGCACCGGTCACGATGGCGGTCTTCCCCGACAGATCGACCGAGTTGGTGGGTTGTGCAACGCCGCTCATGCCGCGGCTCCCTTCAGTACTGCCCGGCTGATGATGAGCCGCTGCATTTCGCTGGTGCCTTCGTAGATCTTCGTGATGCGGGCGTCGCGGTAGAGGCGCTCGACCTCGTATCCGCGGATGAAGCCGTTGCCGCCGAACACCTGCACGGCGGCGTCGGCGTGGCGCACGCATCCCTCGGACGCGTAGAGCTTGGCCATCGAGCACAGCGTCTCGGCATCCGCTGCCCCCGTGTCGAGTGCCCGCGCCGCCTCGACCGACAGCGCGGTGCCGGCCCGCAGTTCGGTGGCGACGGTGGCGAGGGAGAAGGAGATGCCCTGGTTGGCGGAGATCGGCTTGCCGAACTGGCTGCGGTCGAGGGACTGCCGGGTGGCGGCGTCCAGTGCGGCGCGGCTGATGCCGAGGCTCAGGCCCGAGATGCCGAGACGGCCCTTGGCCAGCACCTTCATCATGTAACCGAAGGCCTTGCCTTCCTCGCCGAGGAGGGCGTCGGCCGGCAGTTGGACGGAGTCGAACACCAGCCCTCCGACCTGCGAGGCCCGCTGGCCCATCTTGTGTTCGTGGTACGCGCGGCTGACACCGGGCTGGTCGACGTCCACCAGGAAGACGGAGATGCCGCCGCGCTTCCCCAGTTCGGGGTCGGTGACGGCGAGGACCACCGCGAAGTCCGCGACGGGGGCGTTGTGGATGTAGATCTTCTCACCGGTGAGCACCCAGCCGTCACCGTCCCGCACCGCCCTTGTCGTGATCGATCCGAGGTCGGATCCGGATCCCGGCTCGGTGAGCGCGTAGGCGCAGCGCTTCTCGGCGGTGAGCATCGGGCGCAGGTACTGCTCCTGCTGCTCGGGTGTGCCGTAGTTGCCGAGCAGGCTGCCGAGGATCTCGACGAGGCCGCACTGATCGGCCACCGACGCGTACCCGTAGGACAGCGACTCCATGACGAACAGGTAGTCGAGGGCGGTGCCGCCGAAGCCGCCGAACTTCTCGGGCACCGTGATGCCGAAGAGCCCGATCTTGCCCATCTCCCGGTAGATCTCTTCGGGGAATCGTTCGGTCTCGTCCAGCTCGGTGGCGACCGGACGGATCCGTTCGTCGACGAACTCGGCGACGAGCTTGCGTTCGTCGGCGCCGAGCACCGACGAGGGAATGACGCTGTTTCCGGTTGACATGTAGTTCTCCTCAGATGTGTACGGCGACGGGGGCGAACAACCCCGCGTCCATCACGCGTGGGTTCTTGATGATCGGACGGAATCCCATGTGCGGCAGAATGTCCCGATCGATGTCGATGCCGGGTGCGATCTCGGCGAGTTCGAGGCCGTCCCGGGTGAGGACGAAGACGGCGCGTTCGGTGACGTACACCGCCTCCCGCCCCTCACGGACGGCGAGAGCGCCGGAGTAGGTGACCTGATCGACGCGGTCGACGAACTTGGGCACCGAGCCTTCGCGCCGGATCACCAGTTCTCCCCCGACGATCGCGACGTCCAGGCCGCGGGCGGTGAACGTTCCGCAGAACACGGCGCGCGGCGAGTTCTGGGAGATGTCGATGAACCCGCCCGGTCCGACGATTCCGCCGCCGATCTTGCTGACGTTGACGGCGCCGGTGGAGTCGACCTCGGCCATACCCAGGCAGCTGACGTCGAGCATGCCGCCCGAGAACAGATCGAACTGGGTGGTCGACGAGTGCACGACCTTCGGTCCTCGCGCGGCCCCGAACAGGTCGCCGGAGACGGGGATGCCGTCGATCAGCCCCTGCTCGATGGCAAGCGTGATGTCGTCCAGGCGATCCTGTTCGGCGAGCGCATCCACGACCAGCGCGGACACCCCGAAGCCGACGTTCAGGACGTCGCCGTCCCGGACCTCGGCGGCCGCCCGCCGGGCGATCAGCATGCGGATCGGGTCGTGGTTCGTGGCGCCGAAACCGGAGTTCGCCGCATCGCCGGAGAGTTCCGGATCGAATTCGCCCGCGTACGTCTGCCATTGGGCCGGCGCGTGCACGACGTCGTCCACGAGGACCGCCGGGATGTGCACGAGCCGCGGATCGATCGGCCGGTCCAGCAGGTTCTTCACCTGCACGATGACCCGGCCGCCGCTCGCCTTCGCCGCCTGAGCGACGGCCAGCGCGTCGAGCTGGGCCGCCTCGCCCGAGCACGTGACGTTGCCGGACGGGTCGATGGAATCGCCGCGGACGATGGCCACGTCGACGGGAAACGGCTTGTAGCGCAGGTACTCGCGGCCGTCCAGAGTCAGGAGTTCGACGAGGTCCTCGGTGGCGGACGGCGTGAACTTGCCCCCGCCGTGCCGCGGGTCGACGAACGTGTCGAGACCGGTCGCTGTGATGAGGCCCGGCCGGCGTGCGCCGATCTCCCGCAGCAGCTGACTGATCGCGCCGCCGGGCCACGCGTACGCCTCGATCTCGTCGTTGCGGACGAGGTCGATCATGGTCGGCGACCACGTCCAGTGCCCGCCGACGACCCGCTTGACCATGCCCTTGTGGGCGAGGTGGTTGGTTCCGCGGCTCACCCGGTCGCCGATGCCGAGGGCGTGCACGATCGTGAGTTCCCTCGGCGATCCGGTCGCGAGGAAGCACTCCTCCAGCGCCTTCAGGACGGTGTCCGGTTCGAGGATCCCGCCGCCCGAACCGGTGAGGGCGATCGTCGATCCTGGCGCGATGTCGCTCACGGCTCGGGTCGCGGTGGTCAGTGTCCAGCGCCTCGAGGCGGCACCCGTTCCGGGCTGTGTCATATCCGCTCCTGTAAATGCTTACATTCTGCCAATCGGCCCATGAACGCTATGGACCTCGGTTATTGACACAGTATATTGTGAGCTGCACAACATCAAGAAAACGATTACAGGAGATTTCATGGCCTCGATCCTGCTGCCCGATCGCCACGGTTCGCCCACGACTCTCGCGTTGAACGCACCGGCACGGCTGGACACCCGGTCCACCCCGCCGACCAGCAGGGCGGTGTACGCGGCCGCGCATGTGGTCGCCGATCCGCTGCGGGCGTCGGCGGAGAATGCCGCGGACCAGATCGACTGGGACGCGACCCTGCAACTACGCCGCGACCTGTGGTCGCTGGGACTCGGGGTGGCCGAGTCGATGGACACCGCCCAGCGCGGCATGGGACTGGATTGGGCCGCGGCGAAGGAACTCGCCGTCCGCACGCTCACCGACGCGCAGTCGGTCGGCGGGAAGGTGGTCGTCGGGGTGGCCACCGATCAACTGAAGACCGACACCGCCTCGCTCGACGAGATCCGCGACGCCTACCTCGAACAGGTCGAGGCGATCGAATCCGCGGGCGGTGAGGTGGTGCTGATGGCGAGCAGGCACCTCGCCCGCGCCGCGACCGGCCCCGAGGACTACCTCGCCGTGTACGACGCGGTGCTGTCGGCGGCCACCCGCCCGGTGGTCCTGCACTGGCTCGGTTCGGTGTTCGATCCCGCCCTCGACGGCTACTGGGGATTCGCGGATCCGGGCGCGGCCATGGGCACCGTCCTGCAGATCATCGACGCGCACCGGGACACCGTGCGCGGCATCAAGGTGTCCCTGCTCGACCCGGCACTCGAGATCGCCCTGCGTGAGCGGATGCCCGCCGGGGTGCGGGTGTTCACCGGCGACGACTACAACTACGTCGACCTGATCGCCGGCGACGGCACCCACACCAGCGACGCCCTCCTCGGTGCGTTCGCCGCACTCGGCCCGTTCGCCTCCGCCGCGTTCGCACGCCTCGACGACGGCGACGAGCAGGGCTTCCGGAACATCCTGGGCCCCACCGAAACCCTGAGCCGGTTGCTGTTCGCCGCCCCGACGCAGTACTACAAGGTCGGCGTCGCCTGGTTGGCGTACCTGAACGGCAAGCAGGAGCACTTCCGGATGATCGGCGGCTTCGAGACCGGCCGCAGCCTCACCCACCTGGCCGAACTGGTCCGCGCCGCCGACGCGATCGGGCTGTTCACCGATCCCGACTTCACCGCCGCGCGCACCTCGGCGTACTTCGCCGTGCACGGAATCCGCTGACATGGACCTCGCGCACTGCAGTCTCAACTCCGTCACCGTCAAGGGTGCCGGCCTGACCGAGGTCGCCGACCTCGCCG
>NZ_LTCZ01000190.1:39476-39989 GCF_001583455.1 Rhodococcus sp. LB1
CGCGTCGGCCCGGCTCCGGCAGTCGGGTCTGCGCGTCACCAGCGTCTGCCGGGGCGGAATGTTCCCGCAACCGACCGACCGGCTGCGGCGAGAGGCCATGGCCGACAACCGAGTGGCGGTCGATCAGGCGCACGCCCTCGGCGCCGACTGCCTCGTGTTGGTCTGCGGCGCCGCTCACGGCGACCTCGCCGACGCGCGGCGGCAGGTCCGGGACGGCATCGCCGAACTCGAGCCGTACGCCCGGGCGGCGGGGGTGCGGCTCGCGGTCGAGCCGATGCACCCGATGATGGCGTCGAGTCGTTCGGTGATCACCTCACTGAGCGAGGCCAACGATCTGGTCGAGGCGATCGGATCCGACATCGTCGGGATCGCCCTCGATTCGTATCACGTGTGGTGGGATGCAGCACTGCCGCAGCAGATCACAAGGGCAGGCGAACGCCTGTTCTCGGTGCAGTTGGCCGATTGGGTCACCCCGATCCACGGCGAACTCAGCAGCCGCGGCATGCCCGGCGA
>NZ_LTCZ01000191.1:0-3023 GCF_001583455.1 Rhodococcus sp. LB1
CCGTCGGGCAAGGCTTTGGGCGAGGCGATACAGACGCAGCTCAGTACGTTGAACAACATCAAGGTTGATGTTCGGACGATCGATCTCGCCCAGGTGGGGCAAATCATGGCCAAGAAGGACTACGACACTTTGGTGAGCACAGTAGCCTTCTCTGATCCCGAACCGCGCCTGTGGTCCTCGCTCCACAGCGACTCCGCCGGCAACACCAGTGGCATCAAGGATCCCGAGATGGACGCAGCGTTGGAGGCGGGTCGCATGGCCACCGATCCGGCGGAACGTACAGCGGCGTACGAGACTGTTCAGAAGCGCCTCGTCGAACTCAACCCCGTCATCTTCTACACCCGCGCGGCCCCTGGTGTCATCGCCAACGGCAACGTCGGTGGAATTCAGCAGTACGGGATGGGGTCGGTGCTCCCCGAGGCGCTCTGGATTCAGAAGTAGGAAGAGGCAAATCGCGCACCGGTCCTGAATCCTCGCAAGACGTATGACGGATCGCCATCTTCGCGACCGACGGTCCGGGCCACTCGCCCGGACCGTCGGCTTCGGGCATTCCGAGTGCAGTGACGGACAGTGAGCGCTGTTCGAAGCGCCACTGCAGACCATCGGTGCGGTCGAGAATCCTCGTACCGGTCAGACTGACGGTCTCGTCCGTGGGACCGTGGGCAGTGGAGAGGAGCATGTGGCTCCTTGGTCTTGTCCAGTCATGACGAGATGGCATGATTCGTCCGGAATCTATTACTGCACTTGACTAGTCGGATTCGGTCCGGCGTGTGAAACTTTCCGTCCGCGCAGATCGGCGCGCCGGCGCTCGGCCGTTCTGCGGCGTCGAAGGGCGGTGTCATCGGCTGGACCAAGGCGCTTGCCGTCGAGTTCGCGGCGAGGGGATCACGGTGAACAACGTCGCGGCGTCAGCGGCGGTCGCTACCTCGTCTGAGATCAACCTTCGGTTACAGGTCCTGATCGAACCAAAAGCTCGGGCAACGGGCTGTTGATTTGAATGACCGGTCGAGATATGTTTGCAGTCACATTCCGTACGGCAAGGATGTCGGAGTTGAGTCGCTCTCGACTGCCGGAAGTCCACTTCCACAGGCAAGGCCACGCCTGTGGAGACAGTTGCGTATGGGATAGCGGAGATCGCCGCGCTCGCAACTCTCGATTGGCCGAAAGATCACGAGGAGAGACATGAAGATTGTCATTGACGAGGAGAAGTGCGTCGCTGCCGGACAGTGTGTCAGTGCAGCGGGGGAGGTGTTCGACCAGCGTGACGAGGACGGAATCGTCGTGCTGCTGAACCCGTCTCCGCCGGCAGAGTTAATGGATGACGTCCGCCGGGCAGCGGCGGTGTGTCCGGCTCTCGCCATTGTCATCGAGGAATAGCGCGACTCCGCGATCGCCATGCGTAGAAGACGACAGATAGAGGACGCACATGAATGAGACCGCCAAGGCTGCGGAGATTGTCGAATTTCCGATGGCCAGGTCGGGGGAGTGCCCGTTTGCGCCGCCTCCGGGGATGCTCGAGCTGCACAAGGAAGACAAGCCGATTCGTCGGGTCAGGACCTGGGACGGCAATACTCCCTGGCTCGTGACCGGTCATGCAGCGGCGCGCGAGATCTTGACCGACCCCCGGGTGAGCTCGAACGTATGGCGCCCGGGATACCCGCACACGACGGTGGCCATGCAGGCACATGCCGGCCAGTCGCTTCCGTCGATCAACAACACCGACGGCCCCGACCACGCCCACTGGCGGCGGATGCTGACGAGTTCGTTCACCCGTCGCCGGATGGAGAAGCTCAGGCCTGCGATTCAGCAGATCACCGACGACCTCATCGACCAGATGCTGGCCGGCCCCAACCCGACCGAACTGAACGAGGCACTGTCGCTGCCGCTGCCGTCACTGATGATCTGCGAACTCCTCGGGGTACCGTACGCGGACCACGACTTCTTCCAGGAGCACGCCGGTGTCACCAACGCACTGAACAAGACCCCGGAACAATCCGCCGAGACTTCCGCAACACTTCGTCGATACATCGCGGGTCTCATCGATGCGAAGATGGCGAATCCGGTCGAGGACGTCCTGTCCGACCTGGGGACTCGCGTGAAGGACGGCGAGCTGACGCTCGACGAGGCCTCTCGCCTCGGACACATTCTGCTCGTCGCCGGCCATGACACCAGCGCCAACATGATCACCCTGGGCACGGGTTTGCTGTTGCAGAACGATGAGCAGCTCGCGTTGCTTCGTGAGCGGTCCGATGATTCGAAATTCGTGGCAAATGCTGTCGAGGAACTGTTGCGATACTTGACCATTCCGCACCTGATGGCGAAGCGAGCGGTGATCGACGACATCGAGTTCGAAGGCGAGACCATCCGGGCGGGCGAGGGGCTGATCGTCTCCCTTCCCGCAGGGAACTGGGATCCAGAGGCGTTCCCCCACCCCGAGAAGGTGGATCTGGCCCGTCCGGCGGCGCACCACATCACCTTTGGGTGGGGCCCGCACCAGTGCATCGGACAGCAGCTGGCACGCATCGAGCTGCACGTCGTCTTCAGCACGCTCTTCCGTCGCATTCCGACACTGCAGCTTGCCTGCGACTTCTCCGAGCTGAAGTTCAAGGAGGACTCGCAGGCCTACGGGATCTACGAGCTTCCGGTGGCCTGGTAGTTGTCGAAAGACATTTCGCCGCTGCGGGTGCGTACCGGTGAGGTCATCGTCACGGATCTGGTGTCGAGCTTGGGGATTCCGTGAATTTTGCCACTGCCCTGACGCCGGGTGATCCGCGGGATGTGGGATGACTGCGAGTAGCGACGAGAGGGCAATGTTGATGAGTGCGTTGGATGCTGTCACCTCCGTTGATGTGCAGAAGTGGAACCAGATGTTCGAGGAACTCGCCGTGCAGCTTTCTGCTCGACCCGGGTGGCCGGCCGAAGCTGCGTGAGGCGATGAGCGAGGTCCTGGATTCGACGTACGCGCGGTTCCTGTCGTGAATCGTCGACGGTATGGCGCGGATGACGGATCGGTCCGATTTCTA
>NZ_LTCZ01000192.1:0-25142 GCF_001583455.1 Rhodococcus sp. LB1
GGACCACGTAGTCGGCGGGCTGCCCGCGGTACGTGCACTGCTCGGGTCCGAAGTGCACGTCCGGGAGCCGCAGCCATCGCGCGACGCCCAGCTGTTCGGTGAAGTATTGCTCCGCCGACTCGATGTCGTCGACGACCCAGCAGATCTGGAAGATCGGGCCTTCGACGAGACTCATGCCATCTTCCCGTTGTCCACCGAGTACACGGCTCCGTGGATGGCGGAGGCGTCGTCGGATGCGAGGAAGGCCACCGTCTTCGCCACGTCCTCGGGTTCCATCAGCCCTCGCGAGGAGGCAGACTTCATGACGAGCTCGAAATCGACACCGTCGGGAAACGCGAAGTTCGTGACCTGCGGCGTCATCATCCCTCCCGGGCAGACGGCGTTGATCCGCAGCGGTGTGCCGGTGAATTCGAGTGCCATCGCGCGGGTGAGACCCACGAGTCCGTGCTTGGCCGCGCAGTAGCCGGCCGAGTACGCCTGCCCCTGCAGTCCGGCGACGGATGCGACGTTGACGATGTTTCCTCCGCGTTCGAGCAGGTGCGGCAACGCTGCCCGCGACAGGTAGAACGGCCCGTTCAGGTTCACGGCGAGGTCGCGCGCCCAGTCCTCGTCCGTGACGTCCTCGGTGTGCCGGAGGGTGTGCGAACCGGCGACGTTGATCAGGACGTCGAGACCGCCGAGCCCGGCGACGCAGGCTGCCACTGCCGCAGTGCACGCCTCCGGTGACGCGACGTCCGCCGGTGCACAGTGCCCCGCGGCCTCCGGTCCGGCGATCTCGATCATGGCCTGCCGCAGCGCATCCCCGTCCCGCGCGACCCCGAACACGCGGGCTCCCCGGTCGGTGAGGAGCTGAGCCACGGCGTGCCCGAGCCCCGAGGACGCCCCGGTGACGAGAGCGACCTTCCCTGCGAACATTCCCCGATCCGTGTCATCCATCAGTCGATGATGCACTGCGTGCCGATCGGAGGTTCACAGATTGCCGCGGGCCGCCTGCTCACGCTCGATGGATTCGAACAGGGCCTGGAAGTTGCCCGCCCCGAATCCGAGCGAACCGTGCCGTTCGATCAGCTCGAAGAAGACGGTCGGCCGGTCGCCGAGCGGTGTGGTGAAGATCTGCAGGAGGTATCCGTCCTCGTCGCGGTCGACGAGGATTCCGCGCTTCTGCAGTTCCTCCACCGGCACCCGCACCTTCCCGATGCGGGCACGCAGCCGCGGGTCCTCGTAATACGCGTCGGGTGTGTTCAGGAATTCGACGCCCTCGGCCCGCAGCGCGTCCACCGTCGCGAGGATGTCTCCGGTTGCGAGGGCCAGGTGCTGGCAGCCCGGCTCACCGTAGAACTCGAGATATTCGTCGATCTGCGACTTCTTCTTTCCCACCGCGGGTTCGTTGAGCGGGAACTTCACCCGATGATTGCCGTTCGCCACGACCTTCGACATCAGCGCCGAGTACTCCGTGGCGATGTCGTCGCCGACGAATTCGGCCATGTTGGTGAACCCCATGACCCGGTTGTAGAACCGTACCCAGTGATCCATCCGGCCCATTTCGACGTTGCCGACGGCATGGTCGAGCGCCTGGAACAACCGCTCGGGCTTACCCGGTCGCGCCGCGAAACCGCTGGAGCGCGCGACGAACCCGGGCAGATACGGGCCGTCGTACCGGCTGCGGTCGACGATGGTGTGCCGGGTGCTGCCATACGTGGCGATCGCCGCGAGCCGCACGGTACCGAACTGATCCGTGACGTCGCGCGGGTCCTCGAGAATGGTGGCGCCCTGCGAGCGTGCGTGCGCGATGCAGCGGTCGACGTCGAGAACTTCCATGGCCAGGTCCACCACGCCGTCGCCGTGGGCCCGGTGATGGTCCGCGAGAGGGCACTTCGGATCGACGGCGCCGTGCAGCACGAACCGTGCCGACCCGGCCTCGAGGACGAACGACTTGTGCGAGCGCTGACCGGTCTCCGGCCCGGCGTAGGCGACGAGGGTCATGCCCCAGGTGGAGACGAAGTACTGCATGCTCTGCGTCGCGTTGCCGCACGCGAACACCACGGCATCCATCGCAACCACGGGAAACGGATCTGACGCGTCGTCGTGTTCGACGAGCCCGACCAACTGCCGGAGCTCGTCGGTCTCCAGATGTGCGGCCACCTCGCGGGGCGTCAGGCGAATGTCGGCGATAGTCATATCTCACTGTGTTCCAGCGCACATCACTGCGCAACGGTGCCTCTTGACGTTGCTCAATCTGTACAGAATGCTGGATGAAAATACGGTCCGACCGTACATATTGACCAGGGACGCCATGAGTATCGATCGGCTCGACGCGGCACTGCTCGACCTGCTCCACGCCGAGCCGAAGGTCGGGGTGCTCGAGGCGTCGAGACGCCTGGGAGTGGCGCGCGGCACCGTCCAGGCGCGACTCGACCGGCTCGAACGCACCGGCGTGATCACCAGTTCGGCACCGACCCTCGACCCGGAGGCCTTGGGGTTTCCGGTGGTCGCGTTCGCCACCCTCGAGATCGCCCAGGGCAACGGGCACGCCGCCGTCGTCGAGCACCTGACCGCCATCCCCGAAGTGCTCGAGGCGCACACGATTACCGGGGCCGGCGACGTCCTGGTCCGCGTGGTGGCGCGCACCCACGCGGACCTGCAGCGGGTGATCAACTCGATCGTCGACGGGCACAACGTATTACGCTCGTCGACCGTCATCGCGACACAGACCCAGATCGCCCTGCGCCACGACCAGCTCGTCCGCGCCGCGGCCCCGCCGCCAACCGTCAGCGGTCCTCGGGACTCAACTCGTCCAGCAGAGAACTGAGCGTGTAGCAGGCGTCGTCGAACCGGTCGTGGCCGACGATGCCGCCCCAATGGTGCTCGATCTCGGCGACCCGCACCGCGGCGTCCTGCAGCGCCTGCCGTCCCCGCGCGGTCGGGACGACCAGTTTCGCCCGCCGGTCCCGCGTGTCCGGAATCCGCTCGACGTACCCGAGGTCCGCGAGATCGTTGATCAGTTCGGACGCGGCGGACAGACTCAGTTCGGCACGGGAGGCGATCTCCGTCAACCGCCGGCCCTCCCAGCCGATGTTGCCGAAGATCTGCAGATGCGGTGGGCGGATGTCGCCGTAACCGCGTTCCGCCATGGGCTCGCTCAACTCCCGGCGGAACTCGTGCAGCAAACGAACCAGCAGCTGCCCCACCGCAGGCCGATCGGACGGCAGACCTCTTGACCGTTCCATGACACAGGAGAATACTACGGTTACCGAAGTTTCGGTTTCCGAAGCAATACTCGACATCACGCACCTGGGGCCTCCCATGGACACACAATCGATCACCCGAACCGTCCCGACGAGCGTCGGGAACCTCGCCGTCCACGTCACCGGCAGCGGACCGCCGACCGTGCTGTGGCACAGCCTTTTCGTCGACTCGACGACGTGGGCGCCCCTGCGCAGCCATCTGGTCGCGCACCGGCAGTTGATCTCGATCGACGGACCCGGCCACGGGGCCAGCACCGCCGAACAGCGGCGGTTCACGATGGAAGAGTGCGCTACGGCGGCAATCGCCGTCCTCGACGCGCTCGACGTCACCGAACCCGCCGACTGGGTGGGAAACGCCTGGGGTGGACACGTCGGACTCGTCGCGGCCGCCGACACTCCCGACCGGTGCCGCACCGTGGTCACCATCGGGACACCGACCCAGGCCCTCACCCGCAGGGAACGCGCCAGGATCGTGCCGATGGTGTGGGCCTACCGCATCGCCGGACCGATTCCACCGCTGACGACCGCGGTGATGAACGTCCTTCTCGGCAAGGACCTTTCACGAACGCACCCGCAAGAGTTCCAGGCCGTCTCCCGCACCTTCCGGCAGGCGCCGCGGCGCGGCATGCACGAGGCGATGCAGTCGATCATGCTGCACCGCAAGGGCCTCGACCCTCTCCTCCCCCGGATCGTGGCGCCGACGCTGATGGTCGTCCCCCGCGCAGACACGATGATCTCCCTCGAGCAGGCACGGGCCGCCGCGGCGACGATGCCGCACGCCGCGGCCACCACGGTGGACGGCGCCGGCCACGTCACACCCCTGATCGCCGACCCGGCTGCACTCGCCGGGATGATCACCGCCTTCTGGCGCGATCCCGTGGGATACCTCGCGACGATCAGCACCTCGGCCTGACTCAGCTGGTCCGCGCATGCTTCCGGCAGCGAAGACCGCCCGGCTGATGCCGCGCACGTGTTTCGCCGAGGGGGTCTTGCGTCCGGTTGCCGGGAGCACGGTGTGCGAGTGGAAGGGGCGGGCGGGCTTCTAGGAGTCGCTTCCGGTGATCGTCCTGGTCAGACGCCTCACCCACTACGGTGGGACTCGTCCTTCTCCCACGGTGGCAGGTCGTCGACGATCAGGGCAACGATCCAGGGCAGGGGAAGGGACGCACCGATGATCGCCACAGCCACCCACGGGTTGCCGGACAGACCGTAGACGACCGCTGACAGCACGAACGCGAGAATTCTCAACGACGACACGATCACGTACTTGCGCACCCGGACCCGATGCTGTTGCTCGAGCGACACCGATGCCGTGGTGATGCTGATCGGGTGGCGGGCGGTGCCACTCGGTGCGGAGATCCACCGGAAGGTCGGACCCGTGACGGCGGACCGTGGTGCGTGGGAAAAGTTCACCACACCGGAATACCCAGAGCATTGCCACATGCAACGCCCATCACCGGTGTTTCGGTCGGCCGCAGGAAGGCTTCGGCACCTTCGATGTCCCCTGATCGCCGGACCTGTTCCTCGACCGACATACGCGCCTCACGGCGACGGCTACTGTCGAGTCATGGCCACCACAGCTGACCACCTGAGAAGCACACTCGACGGACGCTGGCGGGAGGTACGCGAGCGCGTCAGGGCGGAACTGTCCGGCTCCCCCGACTTCGCACCGCACTACACCCCCGACCTCGACGAGGCCCGCGCCAAGACGCTGGCGCAGTTGCGTCTGCTGGCGAGCAACGGCTACGCCGCCGACGGATTCGCGAAAGACCACGGCGGCACCGGTGACGCCGGAGCCGCAGTCACGAGCATCGAGATGCTCGCGATGTCGGACCTGTCCCTGATGGTCAAGGCCGGCGTGCAGTGGGGACTGTTCGGCGGCGCGATCGAGAACCTCGGCACCGCCCGCCATCACGAGGCGTACGTGAAGCGTCTCGTCGACCTGGATCTGCTGGGGTGTTTCGCGATGACCGAGACGGGTCACGGCAGCGATGTGCAGGCGCTCGAGACCACCGCCACGTACGACGCGGACGCGGGCGAATTCGTCATCCACTCCCCCACGCCGTCCTCGCGCAAGGACTACATCGGCGGGGCGGCGCAGCACGCGACGATGGCGGCCGTGTTCGCGCAGTTGATCACGGGCGGCGAGTCGCAGGGCGTGCACTGCTTCGTGGTGCCGATCCGGGACGAGGACGGCAACGATCTCCCCGGCGTCCACACGTCGGACTGCGGCTACAAGGGTGGGCTTCCCGGCGTCGACAACGGCCGAATCACGTTCGACCAAGTCAGAATTCCGCGGGAGAACCTTCTGAACAAGTACGCCGACGTCGAGCCCGACGGCACGTACACCTCGCCGATCGACAACGCGAACCGCCGATTCTTCACGATGGTGGGCACTCTCGTGCGGGGACGTGTCACGGTGGGCGGGTCCGCCGGCGCCGCCGCTCGCGTCGCATTGTCGATCGCCACCCGATATGCGTTGCAGCGCAGACAGTTCAATGCCCCGCAGGACGAGGACGAGGTGCTGCTCATGGACTACCTCGTCCACCAGCGCAGGCTGTTCCCGCTGATCGCACGCTCCTACGCGCTGCAGTTCGCCCAGAACGAGCTCGTCGCCAAGATGCACGAGATCCAGAGCAGCGCCGACGCCGACCCCCAGGAACAGCGTGAGCTCGAGGGCCGCGCCGCCGGGCTCAAGGTCGCGAACACCTGGCACGCCACCCGCGCGATCCAGGAAGCGCGTGAAGCGTGTGGCGGCGCCGGGTACATGGCCGAGAACCGTCTCACGGCGCTCAAGGCGGACACGGATGTGTTCACCACATTCGAGGGCGACAACCACGTCCTGACGCAGCTGGTGGCCAAGGAACTGCTCACGTCCTACGCGGACGAGGTGCGCGGCATGAGCCCCGTCGAATGGATGCGCTTCGCGGCCACCACGGTCTCCGACGTCGTCAAGAAACGCACCGCCGCGCAGCAGATCATCCAGACGATCCTCGACACGAGGCAGGACAACGAGGAAGACGGCAGCCTCTTCAACCGCGGCACCCAGCTGACGATGTTCGAGGACCGCGAACAGTACCTGCTCTCGACCGCCGCCCGCCGCCTCCAGGGTGCGCAGAAGCGCGAGGAGAACCCGTTCGACGCCTTCAATTTCGTGCAGGATCACGTGCTGCACGCCGCGCAGGCGCACATCGACCGGGTCGTGCTCGAGGCGTTCGTCGCCGGCATCGACGAATGCGAGGACGACGAGGCCCGCGAGCTGCTGAGCGATGTCTGCGACCTCTACGCGCTGAGCGTGATCGAGGAGGACAAGGCGTGGTTCATGGAGCACCGGCAGCTGTCGGTGGAGCGGTCGAAGGCGGTGCAACGAGGAATCAACGAACGTTGCCGGTCGCTCCGGCCGCACGCGCAGACGTTGATCGAGGGACTCGGGGTTCCCGAGGCGCTACTCGGCTCCGCGATGCTCGACGGTCCCGGGACCGACACCGTCCGCAAGACCCAGATCTTCCGGTGACGAGGACGGCTCGGCGGGTTCGCCCGCCGGGCCGGACCGGAGCCTGCGTACCGAGTCGATCACCAGCAACCCCGCGACCGTCAGCAGTCCGGCGGCGACGGCGATCCACGACCCCGAATACTCGGTTCCCTCGAAGGAGGGTGCACCCGGCGCCACGGGACCGAACTCCGACGTGACCTGGGCGTGGTTCCAACACCACACCGCGGCGACGACGCCGGCCACGGCACCGATCCACTCCGCTGCCACCACCACGGTCCGGCGGTTCATTCCGCCGACCCGCCCGCCGATTTCGCGAGCAGCGATTCGAGCTGTGCGCGCAGTGCCTCGTCGTCCTTCGCCCACGCCTGCACCAGGGCACCGCCCCGCAGTCGCAGTCCGATGCCCCTCCGCCGGCGGGGAACTGCGGACAGCTCCCCCAGACTCCGGGCGGTTTCCCACGGCTGCTGCTCGTACGACTCCGGGTCGGCGTGGGGCATGATCTTCACGATCTCGGTGATCGGCAGGTCCTCGGTGCCCTGCCGCAACGACGACGTCGTGAGTTCGACGCTGGCATGCCTACGGGCGGCCACCACCTGCACGTAGACGAAACCGCTGAGCAGCACCGCGAACAGCGACAGCGCGAACCAGTGCACCACCGGGCCGGTCAGCAATTCGATGATCAGCGCGATCACGCAGAACACCGGACCGAACGCCACCATCCGCCAGCGGGCGCCGGGCTCACTGAACAAGACGGCTGGTTCGCTCACACGCTCATCCTGCGACATCGTGGCCCGCGAGGAAAACGTGAGGCACGTCAGGAGAGGGCGCCCGGGATCACGACGAGCAACAGAGTCAGCAGTACGAAGGCCACGATGATGGCGAACATCAGTGCTTCCTTGCGAGACCCGTGTGCTCGATCGTCAGCGCGCATGGAGAAAAGTCCTTCGGTCGAAATGAAGTCTGCGGTCTGCCCTTGTGACGTACTTCACGGTACATCTTTATATTTCACGAGCAAATCGAAGCTACTCGGCGGAGGGGGGCAACCTCAGGAAGTAGCTGTTGGAATCCTTGCGGTGCATCAGGACGACGGCGCCGACGGCGACCACGGCCTGGAGGATCTGCACGCCGCCGAGAGCGAGCGCGGTGCCGCTTCCGTCGGATCCGATGCCGAAGAGCACCGGGACGGTCCACACCACCATCATCACGCACGCGATGGTGAGCAGCATCCGGGCCCAGTTGCGGCCCTTACGCATGAAGTGCACGAACAGGAGGAACAGCCCGGTGAGGATCAGGATGAGGACGACCGTGAATCCGATACCCACGTAGAACAGCGACTCCACGCTGTCGCGGCTCATGTCGACCTCGCCGGAGGTGACGCTGGGGTTGTTCATCAGTTCGTCGACGAACGTCGACTTCTCCCCCACCACCAGAACCATCGCGGCCAATGCCTGGATCAGACCGAGCCCGGCCACCGCCCACAGCAGCTGGGCCGCGGTGCCCACGTCGACCGGTGCCGGACGTTCGGGCTTCGGCTGCGGCACCGGCGGGGGATACGGAAAGTTGTGCGGAGACGGGTCCTGCTGGTGCGGAGCCTGGTGCGGCGGTGTCGGTGGCCACTGCTGGGTCATGGCACTACCGTATCCGCCGGCGAGACGATCACAACCAGCCGGCCGCTTCGGTCGCCCAGTACGTCAGCACGACGTCCGCGCCTGCGCGGCGGATACTGGTCAGCGATTCGAGGATCGCGGCGTCCCGGTCGATCCAGCCGTTCTGTGCGGCGGCCGTGATCATCGAGTACTCTCCTGAGATCTGATACGCCGCAACGGGGACGGGAGAGCGGTCCGCCGTCTCGCGCAGGACGTCCAGGTAGGACATCGCCGGCTTCACCATCACCATGTCGGCGCCCTCCTCGATGTCGAGGTCGACCTCACGCAGCGATTCCCGGCGATTGGCCGAATCCTGTTGGTAGGTGCGGCGATCACCCTGCAACGACGAACCGACGGCTTCACGGAACGGGCCGTAGAACGCCGACGCGTACTTCGCCGAGTACGCGAGCTGACCGACGTCGGTGTAGCCCGCGTCGTCGAGTGCCTTGCGGATGGCGGCGACCTGGCCGTCCATCATTCCGCTCGGACCGAGCAGATGCGCGCCTGCCTCGGCCTGCGCGACCGCCATGTCGACGTACCGCTGCAGCGTGAGGTCGTTGTCCACCGCACCGCTCGCGTCGAGAACACCGCAGTGACCGTGGTCGGTGAACTCGTCCAGGCAGGTGTCCGCCATGATCACCGTCGCATCGCCGACTTCGTCTGCGAGCCAGCGCAATCCGCGGTTCAGGATGCCGTCCGGATCGGATGCACCGGAACCCTCGGCGTCCTTGTCGTCGGGACGCGGCACCCCGAAGAGCATGAGTCCACCGAGCCCCGCCTCGACCGCTTCCGTCGCCGCCCGCCGCAGCGAGTCGGGTGTGTGCTGGAAGACGCCGGGCATCGACGAGATCTCACGAGGCTCGTCGATACCGTCCGCGACGAACATCGGCAACACGAGATGCCGTGGCTCGAGCGAAGTCTCGGCGACGAGACGACGCAGGGCCGGTGTCCGGCGAAGCCGTCGCGGTCGGTGGGTCGGGAACAAGGACATGCCCTCCTTCGTCGGGCCTGTGAGTGGTTGACGAGTCCCTGGACTCCTCAACCACTCACAGGCGCGTAGCGCCTATCGCCGAGCGCGGGACTTCTTGCGCGGCGGGGGCAGTGCACCCTCGGCACGCAGGCGCGCGGCGTGCTCGGCGAGAGCCTCCACCAGCGGGCCGACCTGAGCGGTCTCCGGCTGCACGTCCACGCGCAGGCCGAACTCGATGGCCGTCTCGGCGGTCTTCGGACCGATGCAGGCAACGAGGGTGCGCGCGTGCGGCTTTCCGGCGATGCCGACGAGATTGCGGACGGTCGAGGACGAGGTGAAGCAGACGGCGTCGAACCCACCGGTCTTGATCATCTCGCGGGTCTCGGCCGGCGGCGGCGCAGCCCGGACGGTGCGGTACGCGGTGACGTCGTCGATTTCCCAGCCACGTTCGCGCAGGCCCTCGGCCAGCGTCTCGGTGGCGATGTCGGCGCGGGGCAGCAGAACCCGGTTGACCGGGTCGAACACGTCGTCGTACGGGGCGAATTCGGCCAGCAGGCCTTCGCTCGACTGCTCACCGGAGGGCACGAGTTCGGGGTTGATTCCGAACGAGCGCACCTTGGCGGCCGTTGCCTCACCGATGCAGGCGATCTTGACGCCGGAGAACGCGCGGGCGTCGAGCCCGAACTCCTCGAACTTCTCCCACACCGCACGCACCGCGTTGGTGGACGTGAAGACCACCCACTGGTACCGGCCGTCGACGAGGCCCTTCACGGACCGCTCCATCTGCGCCGGGCTGCGGGGCGGCTCGACGGCGATGGTGGGCACCTCGATCGGGATGGCGCCGTGCGTGACGAGACGGTCGCTCATTTCGCCTGCCTGATCCTTGGTGCGCGGCACCAGGACCTTCCAGCCGTACAGTGCGCGCGACTCCCACCAGGACATCTTGTTGCGCTGGGCGACGACCTTGCCGACCGTCACGACCAGCGAACCGACCAGTTCGGAACCGGCCTCGTTCAGCGTCGCGAGGGTTGCCTCCACGGTGCGCTGCTGCCGGGTGGTGCCGCGAACCGTGATGGCGGCCGGAGTCTGCGGAGCCAGGCCGTGCTCGACGAGGGCGCTCGCCGTCTCGGCGAGATGACCCGACGTGGCATGCAGGACCAGCGGTCCGGGTGCGGCGGCCAGGGCAGCCCAGTCGACCTCGCCGCGGACGTCGGCCTCGGTGTGTCCCGACCCCAGTGCCATACCGGCGTAGGACGGGACGGCGGACGCGGACGGCAGGCCCGGCAGGACCTCGAACTGCACCTGGGTGCGGGCGACGGCGGTGACCTCGGCGATCACGGAGTCGGTGGTCAGCGGGTCGCCGGACACCAGACGCACGACGTCGTGGCCGTTTCTCGCCTCGTGGACGAGGGTCTTCGCGACCTCCGCCGGCTCACCCAGTGCGGGACGGACCTCGGCGAGCGGCTCACCGGTCTCGGCGTCGACGCCCAGGTCGGTGCCCACCAGGACCGTGACGCCCTTGTCGACGTCGGGGTCGGTGAAGGCGAGGGTCGCTGCGGCAAGGACGTCCCGTGCGTGCACGGTGAGCAGTGCCGGATCGCCCGGTCCGGATCCCACGAACAGGATTCGTCCGGGGGTGTTCTTACGGACTCGGCTCATCGGTAATTCTCCAGTGCGATCATGTGTCGAGATGGGTACAGGAAGCGGATCGGCCGATCAGTCGGCCTTCGCACATCAAACATCGGCATCACCGGCCTCGGTGACATTCATCAGCTCCCGCGCACCGAGCTCGAGAAGCTCACGCGCGACGGAGCGGCCGAGTTCTTCGGCGTTCTCCGGGGAGCCCACGGCCCCCGTGCGTATGACGTCGGAACCGTCGATGGCTGCGGCGCAGCCCCGGACGGACAGTTCGTCGAAGATGCGGCCGTCGTCGTCGAGTGATTCGACGACCTCGGCGATAGCGCCGACGGGCGCGGTGCAGCCGGCCTCGAGCTCGGCGAGCAGCGCGCGTTCCGCCGTGACGGCGGCGCGGCTGTTCGGGTCGTCGAGCTCCGACAGGATAGCGACGAGCGCCGTGTTCGCCGACAGGCATTCGACGGCGAGCGCGCCCTGCGCGGGTGCGGGCAGCATCTGGACCGGTTCGATGGACTCGGTGATCAGGTCCAGTCGTCCGATCCGCGCCAGGCCCGCCCGGGCCAGGACGACGGCGTCGAGTTCGCCGGACTCGACCTTGCCGAGGCGCCGCTGCAGGTTGCCGCGCAGCGGACGGATGTCGAGGCCGAGGCCCAGCGCCCGGAGCTGCGACGTGCGCCGCGGTGCGGACGTGCCGACCTTCGAACCGGCGGGCAGTTCACCGAGGACCAGTCCGTCGCGGGCCACGAGCGCGTCGCGGGGATCTTCGCGCGGCGGAATGGCGGCGATGGTGAACCGTTCGTCGGGGGCGGTCGGCAGGTCCTTGTAGGAGTGGACGGCCACGTCGACGCGGCCGTCGGCGAGCGCTTCCCGGAGTTCGGCGGTGAAGACGCCGACGCCGATCTTCTCCACCGATTCCATGGACTGGTCGCCCTTGGTCTTGATGATGACCAGCTCGGCGTCGTGCCCGGCCGAGATCAGTGCGTCGCGCACGGTTCCGGCCTGGGTGGTCGCGAGCTCACTCCCACGGGTTCCGATCCGCAGCGTACGGGTGCCGACGGCGCTCATGCCTGCGATTCCTTCCCATGGTTGTCGTCTGTGACGAAGCGGCGCAGGCGCGGGTCCTGGCCGGCGATGAAGCCGTCCGTGATGTCGATGGCGCTCAGGTCGGTGGCGCCGCCGAGATCGGTGGGCTTCGCGACGGCCTCGACGGATCCGGGGCTGAGTTCGAACAGCTCACGCAGGGCCGCGGCGTAGGAGTCGCCGCCGGGTGCGGAGGCGAGCTGCTTCACCCGGACCGTGGGCGCGTGGAGGAGCTTGTCGACCACTCGCCGCACGGTGCGTGCGACCTCGTCGCGCTCGGGGTCGTCGAGTCCGGGCAGTCGCGAATCCAGTCGCATCAGTTCCGCCTCGACCACGTCCGCGGCGCGCTGGCGCAGGGCGGTGACGGTCGGCGTGACCTCCGCCAGCCGCTGGCCGGCGAGGTAGTTGGCGAGTTCGGCGGCGACGATCGTCCGGGCGGCGTCGGCGTCGGATGCGGCGGCGCCTGCGGCGGGGTCGCGCTGCAGCGATTCCATGTCGAGGACGGTGACCCCGGGCAGGCCCGACACGGCGGGCTCCACGTCGCGGGGCAGTCCGAGGTCGCAGATGACGAGGGGGCGTTCGGCGTCGCGGCCGGGCTGTGCCAGCGCGCGGTGGGTGTCCGCGAGCGTGACGACGGCGCCGACCGCGCCGGTACAGGTCACGAGGACGTCCGCCTGGGCCATCGCGGCCGGGAGTTCACTCAGCTCGAGGGCATCTGCCTCCACGCCGTTGGACCGGGCCGTGTCGGCGAGGTGCTCCGCACGCTCCTTGGTGCGGTTCACGACGACGATGCGGCCGATCCCGGCACGCGTGAGGTGCGCGACCGACAGGCCGCCCATGGATCCGGCGCCGACCACGACGGCGGTGCGTCCGGTCAGTCCGCCGTCGCCGACGATGCCGGCAGCCCGGTCGAGGGCCACGGACACGACGGACGCGCCCGCCGAGTCGATGCCCGTCTCCGAGTGCACCCGCTTGCCGACGCGCAGCGCCTGCTGCGCGAGTTCGTGCAGCGTGCGGCCCGCGGCCTGCTGGGCGTCGGACGACGCGTAGGCGGTCCGGATCTGCCCCAGGATCTGCTGCTCGCCGATCACCATCGAGTCGAGGCCGCTGGCCACGGCGAACAGGTGCTCCGCCGCAGCCTCGCTGTAGCGGACGTACGCGTGCCGGTGCAGATCGGTGAGATCCAGCCCGGAGTGGTCGGCGAGCAGTTCGCCGACCTCGGCCAGCGCACCGTGGAACGCATCGACGACGGCGTAGATCTCCACCCGGTTGCAGGTGGAGACGATCATCGCCTCCGAGATGTGCGACGACGCCAGAAGCTTGTCCGTCAGCTTCGGGCGATCGGTGTCGGTGACAGCTACCCGCTCGAGAACCGGCACCGGGGCCGTCCTGTGCGAGACCCCGACAAGCAGAACACTCACGGCGCGATCACTGATCCGTTTCTTGGTGCGGTGGACGGGACAGCAGAATGTCCGATGCGGACGCGGGGAGCGGTGGGGACCGATTCCGTGTTGCGTGCGCTGTTGAACGAGAGAACCTGCATTTCGACCGCGAGGTCGACGCGGCGCATCTCGACGTGATCGGGGACGTCGAGCGAAGTCGGCGAGAAGCTGAGGATGCAGCGCAGTCCGGCGCGCACCAGACGGTCGGCGACTTCCTGCGCCGCCTCGTCGGGGGTCGAGATGACACCGATGGTGGCCTCGAGTTCGGCGCAGGCCTGCTCGAGTTCGTCGACGTGCCGCACGGTGAGGTCGCCCACCGGCGCACCGACCCGCGCCGGGTCGCTGTCGAACAGTCCGACCATGGAGAACCCGCGACGGCCGAAGCCGCCGTAGCCGGCGAGCGCCTGGCCGAGGTTTCCGACGCCGACGAGCACCACCTTGTGTCCGCGGTCCAGGCCGAGTGCTCGCTCGATGCGGGCCCGCAGGCGCGTCACGTCGTAGCCGACGCCGCGCACACCGTTCGGCCCCAGAAAGGAAAGGTCCTTGCGGAGCTTCGCGGAACCGACACCGGAAGCGGCGGCGAGTTCTTCGCTCGAGACGATGATCGTGCCGCGTTCCGTCAGCACTCCGAGGACCCGCAGGTACGTCGCGAGGCGCGTCACCGTAGCCTGGGGGATGTCCCGCGATTCGGGGAGCGGAGCCGCGCCGGCGACCGAGGGGGCCGGAGACCCGACCACAGACTGCCCGACCGCCCCCGTGACGCCAGGGGCCACAGACCCATGCGTCTGGTGCGTTTCGGTCACGTCGTTGGCTCCTCGTCCGACCGGCATTCGATGCCGTTCTTCACGATGCTCCGGGGAATTGTTCACACCACGGTAACTGCTTGTGAACCCATGCACAAAGTCGCTGCGACTGCGCGACATGCGGTCCTACCTGCACGGCATCGGAAGATCCCACTTTTAGGGTTCCCTTACTTGCGTAAATCCGAGCGAAGGCGCTCTTCGTCGACCTCCCAGTAACTGTGCTCACGTCCGTCGAGCAATACCACCGGCAATCGGTCGCCGAATTCGGCCCGCAATTCGGGGTCCGTGGCCGCCGCCTCGTCGACGTCTATGCACGTCAGTTCCAGCCCGAACTCCTCGCACACCACCAGCAGCCGCTCGCGGGCCGGCGCGCACGCACCGCACCCCGCCCTCGTGAGAAGCGTCACCTCGCGTCCGTCCGTGCTCATGCCTCGCCACTTCCTTTCGACGCCTCCGGTGGAGTCACTGTGCCGTTTCGGGGTCCACATACGCCAATCGACTCGGAGATGAACGTCACACAGTCCCCCCTGCACGGCCATCCACCCGCCCCGTCCCCGATTCGGGGGATAGGCTGCTCCCAGAGGCTTCTGCGATACGGGAGGTGCGAGTGCCTGCGCGATCACTACCGAACGGCACGGGTTTCGGTTCAGGTCTGGCGGGGATCATCCTCCCGGGCCGACGCCAGTTCAGGAATCCGCTGGGACCCAGCGAAGCCGAGGTACGTGCCAACGTCGCAGGTGAGGCGAGTGCCGATGCGGCCCTCGCTCTTCACGTCGCGTCCGGCGAGGAAACCGAGCTGGTGGAACACGACGTTCCCCTCGACCTCACGGCGGCCGCGTTCTTCGACGTCGACAACACGATGGTCCAGGGCGCCTCGATCATCCACTTCGCCCGCGGACTCGCGGCCCGCAAGTACCTGAAGACGTCCGACCTCCTCGACTTCGCGTGGAAGCAGATCAAGTTCCGCGTCACCGGCAAGGAGAGCAGCGACGACGTCGCCTCCGGCCGGGAGAAGGCCCTCTCCTTCGTCTCCGGACGGTCGACGGCCGAGCTCGCCCGGCTCGGTGAGGAGATCTACGACGAGGTGATCGCCGACAAGATCTGGCCCGGCACCCGCGCACTGGCGCAGATGCACCTCGACGCCGGTCAGCAGGTGTGGCTCGTCACCGCGACCCCGGTGGAGCTGGCCCAGGTCATCGCGAAACGCCTCGGCCTCACGGGTGCCCTCGGCACGGTGGCCGAGAGCGAGGACGGGATGTTCACGGGGCGTTTGGTCGGCGACATCCTGCACGGCCTCGGCAAGGCGCACGCCGTGCGCGCCCTGGCCGTCCGTGAGGGGCTCAACCTCAAGCGCTGCACCGCGTACTCGGACAGCCACAACGACGTGCCGATGCTGTCGCTCGTCGGCACGGCCGTCGCGATCAACCCCGACACCGATCTGCGCGAGCTCGCCAAGAACCGGGGCTGGGAGATCCGCGACTTCCGGACCGGACGCAAGGCCGCCAAGATCGGCGTCCCCACGGCGCTGCTTCTCGGCGCTGCCGGCGGCGCACTCGCCGCGATCGTCGCGCGCCGCCGCGAACAGGCGGCCTGAGCCGCCGGTTCAGCGATTCAGCCCAGGAACACGTTGCGGCGCTTCGCGAGGAGCCGGTAGAGCGTCTGCTGGATGGTCTCCCGGACGTGGTCGGTGACCTCGAATAGTTCCATCGGGTCGTCGGCCGCCGCCGCGTCGTAGGTGTCGGTGACGATCGGCTTGCCGAACTCGATGTACCACTTCGACGGCAGCGGAACGAGGCCGAGCGGTCCGAAGTGCGGGAACAGCGGGGTCACCGGGAAGTACGGCATCCCCAGCAGCCGGGCGAGTGTCCCCAGTTCGCCGATCTTCGGGTAGATCTCCTCGGACCCGACGATCGAGCACGGAATGATGGGCGCACCGGTCCGCATGGCGGCGGACACGAAACCGCCGCGGCCGAACCGCTGCAGCTTGTAGCGTTCGCTGAACGGTTTGCCGATGCCCTTGAAACCTTCGGGGAACACGGCCGCGACCTCCCCGTCCTGCAGGAGGCGCACGGCGTCCGGGTGACACGCGAGGGTGTGCCCGGCCTTGCGGGCGACACCGCCGACCAGCGGCATCTCGAAAGCCAGATCGGCGGCCAGCATCCGCAGCGGGCGATGCGCGGGGTGATGGTCGTGGACGGCAACGGACGTCATCAGACCGTCGATGGGCAGGACACCGGCATGGTTGGCGACCACCAGCGCGCCACCGGTCGACGGGATGTTCTCCAGACCGCTGACCTCGACGCGGAACCACTTGTCGAACAGCGGCCGCAGGATCGGGAGCCACACGTTCTCGGCGAAGTGCGGGTCGTAGCCGAAGTCGTCGACGTGATAGTCACCCGACAGCCGGCGGCGCACGAACTCGGCGGTGTTGACGATCTGCTCGGCCAGGGCGTTGCGGACGGCGTCGACGGCCGAAGACTCGGTGACGGGCTCGGGTGGGGTGATCACGGCGGGTGGAGGCATCGCGGACGGATGTCGGCTCTCGCTCTGCTCACGCCTCGAACGTCCGATAGCGGCCCCGCGCGCGGCTGTCGCACCGTGCAACGGAATGACCTTCGCCACTTCGTTCACCTCTCCCCTTTCGCCGTGCCGGTAAGAGCGAGTAGTGCGTTTTCTGCTGCGTCGACCCATTCGTTCTTGATGATCGCCTTGACGCCTGCCGCGCGAGCGAAGTCGTCGAGCGCCTGCATCGAGGTCCACCGTGGCTCGAAGGATAGTTCGCTTCGCATGCGGGTGGTGTCGAGTCCGCAACCGAAGTGGAAGTACTCGAGTTGCTCGGTGGTGTACGACCGCATCACCGGACCCATCAGCGCACGTCCGACGTTGCGGAACAACCCGAACGGCATCGGGACCTCGATCCGCCCGGCGCGGCGGATTGCCTGGGACATCATGACCACGCCGTCGCCGGCGACGTTGAACGTGCCCGCCGGACCCGACACCGTGGCCCGTTCCAGTGCGGCGAGCGCGTC
This sequence comes from Rhodococcus sp. LB1, assembly GCF_001583455.1. Classification (NCBI taxonomy): domain Bacteria; kingdom Bacillati; phylum Actinomycetota; class Actinomycetes; order Mycobacteriales; family Nocardiaceae; genus Rhodococcus; species Rhodococcus sp. LB1. Next base: position 17,344 of record NZ_LTCZ01000192.1, read on the forward strand.
CTCCTCGTGCAGCACCTGCAGGCGTGCGTCGCGTCCGAGAATGGTCGGCACCACCGGTGAGGTGAGGTACTGCGCGACGGTCGCGTTGAGGCGGGGCCCGACCAGCGGTGCGAGGCGGAGAATCGACACGCCGATGTCGGGGCGCCTGCGCCCCATTCCGCGCAGATATCCCTCGATCTCGATGCAGTCCCGTGCGTAGGCGCCCGCGGGACGCCGCCGGGCGCTCATCTCCTCGGTGAACTTGGCCGGGTCCTTGGCGCTGCAGCCGTACACCACGGAGGCCGAGCGCAGCACGACCTTCCGGACCGTCGGCGCCTTCTGGCAGACGGCGAACAACTGCATCGCGCCGATGACGTTCATGTCCTTCATGGCCGCGCGACTGCCCGACTTCGGCGGGCGCGCCAGCGTCGAGGCGTGCACGACGGTGTCGACCTCGGCGTTGCGAATGACCTTGCCGATCAAGGGATTCCGGATGTCGGCGCGCACGAACTCGGCGCGGCCCATGCGGCGCAGCATGTCCTTGCTCGGCGACACCGCGTCCACCGCGATGACCCGCTCGATGTCCGGATTCTGAGCGAGCCGGGTGACCAGGTACCCACCCAGAAATCTGCTTGCCCCAGTGACCAGCACGACGCGCGGCACCGCCGTTCGCGTAGTACTGTCTCCGTCACTCACAACCACTAGAACCCCCGATCACGTAGCGAGTGACGTCAACGATACGTGCAGGAGGGGGATGGCGCTCCGCACAACGACAATTGGTCGGTCGACCACAACGCGGAGGGGTCGGCGAAACGACGGATGCCCGCCACCGGAGGTGACGGGCATCCAGACGCAACTCTTTACTTACCGAGTTTCCTGCGCTGCACTCGGGTGCGGCGAAGCAGCTTGCGGTGCTTCTTCTTCGACATGCGCTTGCGTCGCTTCTTGATCACTGAACCCATAGCGGGTGTCCCTCACGTTCTTCTCTAGCGTTCCTGCGCACGCCGGTCACGTACGCCTGCGCCGCTCTGGCGCCTGGGCCTCGTTTTAACTAGCTCAGCGCCTTACGACACCAGCTGGCTGGTACGACAGTCGCTAATCGTACCGGTGCGGGTCCTCTCTCTGAAAACTAGGTCGCACCGCTACCGGCGAAACCGAGGTGACCCTCTTCGTGCCGATCGGTCAACCGGCGTCGAAGTACGAGGTTTCGAGGTAGTCGTGCACTGCTTTCGCATGCACTCTGAACGAGCGGCCCACGCGGACGGCGGGCAGTTCGCCGCTGTGCACCAACCGATACACAGTCATCTTGGACACTCTCATCAGCGTCGCTACCTCGGCGACGGTGAGAAATTGCGTTCCGGCCAGTGCCGGTTGTCCGTCCGGGGCCGAGCCCTTGGACGGCTTTTTTGCAGACGTCATCAACCACTTACCTCCGGCACGTCTCGCGCCGCCGGCTTCCCCTCCGGCGGAACAGACACGCACGTGCTACTTCGAGCTTAGCGGGACGGATGGGGTTACTGCGACGGGTGTGGGCAATCGAATATTCATTCGGTTGACGTGCCGAGTTCGGCGGAACGAATTTTCGCGGCTTCGAGAGCGTCGAAAAATGCTGTTCGGAGCCCGTTTCCTTCCAGCCGGCGGATCGCCGCCGCGGTGGTTCCGCCGGGCGAAGTCACGGCGGCACGAAGTTCGGTTGCGCTCTCCCCCGACCTGTCGAGCATGGCTGCGGAGCCGACCATGGTCTGCACGACCAGTTCGGATGCGGTCGCCCGGGTCAGTCCGAGCCCGACGCCTGCGTCGATCATGGCCTCGGCGACCAGGAAGAAATAGGCCGGACCGGAACCGGAGACGGCGGTGACGGCGTCGATCTGCGATTCGGGGACGACGACGACCTTGCCGACCGACGACAGGACGCCGCGCACCAGTTCGAGGTGCTCCTTCTTCACATGCCTGCCGGGTGCCAGCACGCTGACGCCCTCACCGACCAGCATGGGCGTGTTGGGCATGACCCGGACCACCGGGAACCCGGCGGGCAGTCTCGTCTCGTAGAAGGCGGTGGGGATACCGGCAGCGAGCGACACGAGCAGCTGCTCGCGCTCGCCGTCGAGTTCCACCTTGGACACCTCGGTGAGCGCGGCCTCGACGTCGCCCGGCTTGACGGCCATCACGATGACGTCGGCGCCTTCGGCGGCGTCGGAGGGGGTGGTGACGCGCACCGAGTACGCCGCGGCCAGCTCGTCGGCCCGCGCCGGATGCTGCTCGGCCACCACCAGATCCTTGACGGCGTGACCTGCCTGCAGAAGCCCCGAGATGAGGGCCTCGCCGATCTTGCCGCCTCCGATTACCGCAATTCTCGTCATGCCGAACAGCCTGCCACGACGCTCTGCGGCGCCTTCCTAGCGGGGGATCATCGCCAACTGCCGGCTCTGCACGACGATCGCCCCGGTGGAGTCGAGGACGGTGTGGTCCTCCTCGAACCACGCGCCGCCGAGCACCGTGCTGCTGGCCATCACGCGCAGCCACCCCGGTGCCGGCTGCCTGCGCAGGTAGGTGGTCAGCTGCACCGTGGGCGCCCAGCCGAACATGCCGCGGTTCATCGTCACAGGGGCGCTGATGTCTCCGGTCATGATCGCGAACAGGGCCGCCGTGTCGGGATCGTCTTCGTCGCCCGCGCGCGGTCGCACCCACATGCGCACCTCGGGTTCGCCCTGGTTGCCGGTCAGGAAGTGCGCCGACGTCCCGTCGACCCGCATGTCGCAGCCCTGCGACACGTGGACGATCTGCCCCATCGGATGGTCGGCCGTGAGCACGACGGCGTCGGCGGGCGGTTCCACCGGGAGCTGGGACAGGGCGTGGGCACCGTTGTACTGCGGCTCTCCCACGTCCGGGACGCCGAGCGTGACCGACGCGTGCACGGCTACGCGGTCGCCCTGCTTCAGCTCCACGTCGACGAACGACACCTGCTTGCCCTGCTTGCGCAGCGTCGTCGACAGTGTCACCTCGCCGGGGTCGGGAGCGGACAGGTAGTTGGCACCGACCGCGAGGGGCTGCACCCGGGACAGCTCGGCGTCGCCGTTCTCGTCGAGCAGTCGCCTGCGGGCCGCGGCCGCGCAGAGCGACATCATCGAACCGCCGTGCACCTTGGGGCCGATCGTCCAGATCGGGTCGATCGACGCCAGATAGGTCCCGTCACCGGCAGCGGTGAGGACGTTGAGGTCGCGGAAGGGAGTTGAGCTCACTGCTGATCCTGTTCTTCGGGGTTCCGGAGACGCTTCTGCGCGACGTCCTGGTGTGCGAGGCGGCGCATCGCGGCGATCACCGGCTCGTAGATGGCCGTGCCGAGCACCGCGTAGCGGATCGCGTCCTCGGCCGATTCGGTGGGCATGAGTCCGATGTCGATCTCGGCGATTCCGCGCACGTGCCGCCCGTAGGCCTCGAGCCGCTCCTCGGTCATCGGGATGCCTGCTTCTTCGAGCCCCTCGAGCGCACGTTCGAGTTGGCCGACCGCGACGTACCGCGGGTCGTACACCTGCCCGAGCCTGTCGAGGACGGCGCGTGCCCGCGGGAACTCGTCCGCGCCGTCGTCGGAGGCGTCGAGGTAGGGCGGGAGTTGCGCGATGGCCTCACCGAGCACCTCGAACAGCGAGCCGTCGGGATGGTCGACGAGCCGGAGGATCTCCCGGATGCGCGGAATCGGGAGTCCGGCTCCGGCCAGCGCCTTGACGAGGCCCAGTCGCTCCACGTGCTTCTCGCCGTACCGGGCCTGGGTGGCGCTCGTCGCCTCGCCCGGCATCAGCAGACCTTCGCGCAGGTAGTACTTCACCGTCGCGAGCGGAACGCCGGTACGGGCGACCAATTCGGAAACGCGCACGGCCCCTCCTTCGGCTCGTCGACTCTCGACACCGGATACCCCAGAACTAGATACTGAAACTATCCAATATGGCGACGAGCTTACCGCAGCAGGGACGCGGCAGAAATCTCAGGTGTCGTCGTGATCGCCACCGGAGTGGCTGCGCGGCGACCCCGAGGCGGCCCGACCCGGTTCGAGGTGCTCACGGGCGAACGTCAGCGCCTGCGCGAGCATCGAGGACCGTTCCCGCTGCGTCCGGGCGTTCTGCGTATTGATCTCGATCACCGCCTGCCCGTCGAATCCGGTGTCGACGAGATGACGGCACAACTGCGCGCACGGCTGGGCGCCGTGCCCGGGGATCAGGTGCTCGTCCATCGACGCGCCCCGACCGTCCGCGAGGTGGAGATGCGCGAGGCCCTCCCCCATACGCTCCGCCAGCTTCATCGCATCCATCCCGGCCGTGGCCGTGTGCGACAGATCCAGGGTGTAGTGGGCGTGCCCCGAATCGGTAGGGTCGTAGGACGGGCTGAACGCCGACAGCGCCGCCCCCGGTCCGCCCCGCCTCCGGAGCCGCTGCGCGGACCTCTCCTTGCTGCCGAAGAAGCCGTCCGCCCGCATGGGGAACATGTTCTCCACCGCGACGATCACGTCGCTGCGCTGTTCCAGTTCGGCCACCTGATCGGCGAAACCCTCGGCGTACCGGCGCTGCCAGCGGAACGGGGGGTGCACCACGACACTCGTCGCCCCGAGCGACTCGGCGGTGCGGACGGAACGCTCCAGCTTCGCGACCGGGTCGGCACCCCACACCCGCTGCGAGATCAGCAGGCACGGCGCGTGGATCGCCTGAACCGGAATCGCGTATCTGCGCACCAGCCCGGCCACGGCCCCGATGTCCTGGCTGACCGATTCGGCCCACACCATCAGTTCGACGCCGTCGTATCCCAGATCGGCCGCGTACCGGAACGCCGCCTCCGTGTTCTCCGGGTACACCGAGGCCGTCGACAGGCCCACCAGCACCTTCCGCCCGCGCGATGACCGTCGAACCTGCCCGTGCCCACTGTCCCCGACCATGAGCAACTCAGCCCGACGCAAGCATGAAGGCTAACGGCCCCAGAGTGACGATCATCCCGACCACGACGGCGATCACGAAGCTGGTGATGTCGTCGGTGCGACGCAGGATGCGGACCATCGCGACGAGGCCCACGATGACGAGCAGCGCCAGAATCAGCGCGACCCACGGAAAGACGTCCCACAGTTTCTCGAAACCCTTGAAGAGCAGGGCCCCGGCGATCACGGCTACGACACCCTGACCGATGAGGACGGCCCACTCGCGGGTGGAGTTCTCGCCTGCCTCGTCGTTCTTGTCCGCCTTCTCCGCTTTCGCGGCCACGGCCTTCTCGGCCTTCGCCTCCTTGCGGGAACGGCGAGGGCTCTCGGGCTTCTGCGCGTCGCCCTCGTGCTTCTCGGTGCCCGCGTCGTCGGTGGCGGCCTCGATGAGTTCCGTCTCCTCGCCCGCGTTCGCCGCGTCCGAGTCCCGTGACTGCCGCATCAGGTCACCGGCCAGCGTCGAGCCGGACAGCAGCGCGGGTTCCGGCTTCGCCTTGGCGGGAGCCTCAGGCTTCGGCGTCTTGACGAACTTCGACGCGCCGTTCGTCGGCGCGGTGGGACCGGCCTTCGCCGGGGTTCCGGTTTTCGCCGGCACCTCGGGCTTCGCCGGCACCTCGGGCTTCGCGGGCGCGGCGGGCTTCGCCGCCGGTTCGGCCTTCGCCGCCGGTTCGGCCTTGGCCGGGGCGTCGGGCTTCGGCGCCGGCGTCACGCGGGGAGCGGCGACGGTCGGCGCGGGCTCCGGCTTCTTCACAACCGGGGCGGCCACCGTGGGCGCCGGTGCGGGCGCGGCGGCCTCGGGCGCCGGCCGTTCCTTCTGGACGGAGCGGCTGACCCAGGTTCCCTGGTGATCACGCGACGTCCCACCCGACACCACTCCGCGACCACGGCCGGCGGGGCGACTGGCGATGGGCTCGTCGTCGTCTTCGTCGTCGACGGGAGACGTGAATGCTGCGGTGCGCCCGTCGGCACGCGCCGGCGGCGCCGCCGGTGCGGACGTGCGCGGCGGCTCGGGCGCGGCAGATTCCGGTTCGGGTTCGGGTTCGAGTGCCCGCGAATCGGACGGATCCCGGACCACCGGAATTTCACCGGTCAGCTCGGCAACGGAGATTCCCCCCTTGACGCCGCGACGACGCCGCCCGCCCCGGGACTCCACCTGTTGTCCGTTGCGTTTGAGCAGTTCTGACACAGAGATCTGCTGACTGTCCTCGGTCATCGAGCACCCACCATCAATTCACCGCCCATTTCCGTATCGAGCTTGCGGAGGATCAAACCCTCACGCAGAGCCCAGGGGCAGATTTCCAGTTCTTCCACGCCCAGTGCTCTCATGCTGGCCTCCGCAACGAGTGCTCCGGCCACGATCTGCTGCGACCTGTCGGAGCTCACCCCTTCCAATTCTGCACGGTCCGAGGCCGTCATCCGCGAAATGAAAGCTATGAGTTGCCTGAGACCACTGGCGGTGAGGGTGCGCTTGACCCGCGGGCCCGCGCCGGACGGCGCCGCGCCCGTCAGCCGGGCCAGCGAGCGGAACGTCTTGGACGTGCCGACGGCCCGATCCCACTGCCCCGCCGCGCGCAGTTCCTTGGACGGGACGGTCAGTTCGGCGTCCAGCCAATCCCTCAGCACGGCCACCCGACGCTTGCCCGGCGGGTCGGCCTCGAGCCAGTCCCGGGTGAGCCGTCCCGCGCCGAGTTGCAGCGACAGCGCGACGTCCGGGTCCTCGTCGCCACCCGTCGTCAGCTCGAGGGATCCGCCTCCGATGTCGAGGTTCACGATGCGGCCCGCGCTCCACCCGAACCAGCGGCGCACGGCGAGGAACGTCAGCCGTGCCTCGTCGACACCCGACAGAACCTCGAGTGTCACCCCGGTCTCGGCGTGCACTCGTTCGAGCACGGCGTCCGAGTTGTTGGCGTCGCGCACGGCGGACGTGGCGAAGGCCATGAGCTCACCGCACCCCGACGTCTTCGCGATGCTGGCGAAGTCTGCCACCGTCGAGACCAGGCGATCCGCACCCTGGGAGGTGATGTCACCCCGGTCGTCGGTGTTCTCCGCCAACCGCAGAGTCGACTTGGTCGAACTCATCGGTGTGGGGTGGCCGCCCCTGTGGGCGTCCACTACGAGAAGATGGACGGTGTTGCTTCCGACGTCGAGTACCCCTAGTCGCACATTGACACGGTACTGGGTCTACCGTCGGGCTTTGTGACAGCACGTAAAGCAGGGCGTTCACACAAGATGACGCCCAGCCCGGAAGTACCCCTCGACTTCGCTCGTGAATGGGTCGAGTTTCCCGATCCCGACAACACCGAGCACATCATCGCCGCGGACATGACGTGGCTGCTCTCCCACTGGACCTGCGTGTTCGGGACCCCCGCGTGCCAGGGCATCATCGGCGACCGGCCCGACGACGGCTGCTGTTCCCACGGCGCGTTCCTCTCCGACGAGGAGGACCTGGAGAAACTGAACCGGTCAGTGAAGATGCTCACACCCGCGGACTGGCAGTTCATGGAGAAGGGTCTCGGCAAGAAGGGTTACGTCGAGGAGGACGACCTCGAGGACGAGCCCGCGCTGCGCACCCGCCGGTACCACGGCGCCTGCATCTTCCTGAACCGCCCCGGCTTCGAGGGCGGCGTCGGTTGCGCGCTCCACTCGATGGCACTCAAGCGCGGAATCGAACCCCTCGAGGTAAAGCCCGACGTGTGCTGGCAGCTCCCGATCCGCCGCACCCAGGAGTGGGTCGAACGCCCGGACGGCGAGCAGATCCTCAAGACCACCATCAGCGAGTACGACCGGCGCGGCTGGGGCGAGGGCGGCTCGGACCTGGACTGGTACTGCTCGGGCTCCCCCGACGCCCACGTGGGCGCCAAGG
>NZ_LTCZ01000193.1:0-1427 GCF_001583455.1 Rhodococcus sp. LB1
GCCCTAGTACTACAGTCGCGTTTAGGGCAGGTGTCCGCGGGCTCGGTAGTGGCATTGCCGGGCTCGGTGTTGATGGCGGCGGCGCCAGTGGGAGCGTGCGAGGACGTGGCGGGGATCGGGTAGATACGTCCAGATCAGGTGGCAGAGCAACCGTCGGATCTCGGGCACGCTCAGTGCGATCAACTCGCTGTCGTCGCCGGGTTCTCGGGCCCCCTTTTTGACCGGGTGACGGTGAGGAAGGTGTGCGCGAGCATCGAGAGGGTGATGTGTCGGTACCAGCCCGCGTACTGCCGAACCTGGTAGTGGTCGAGGCCCGTCTGGCCCTTCGCGGTCTGGAAGGTTTCCTCTATCGCCCAACGTGTTCCGGCGACGGTGACCAATTCGGTCAAGGTGGTGCGCGCCGGGCAGTGGCACAGGTAGTACGCCAGATCCTCCGGGTCGGTGCGACTGCGACGGGCCAGGAGCCAGTACACCGTCGTCGGCCAGTTCACCCCGCGCACCGGTGTGCGCGCCCAGTCGTAGAGTCGCTCGCCTTTCGCGCCGTCACCGGCCGAGCGGGTCCGCCACGCCTGGGCAGGCAACGCCGCGATCGCCTCGTCGGCACGGAGCTCGGCGCCGTCGACGGTGATGACGTGTTGGTTCACCGAAGTAGCCAGCACGTAGGACAATCCGAGTTCCTCGCAACGGGCACGGAGCCGGTGCACCTGCCCGTATACGGCATCTCCGGTGACCCATCGTGCCGGCACACCGGCGGCGACGGCGCGTTCGAGCATCGCGATCGCCAGCTCGGGTTTGGTCGCGAACTCGCGCTCGGCGGGGATCCCGGCCTGCGCGCACCGGTCACGGTCGTCGGTCCAGGCTTTGGGCAGGTACAACTCTCGGTCGATCAGCGTTCGACCCGCCGCAGTGGCATAGGTCAAGAACACCCCGATCTGGCAGTTCTCGACTCGGCCCGCGGTGCCCGAGTACTGGCGGGCCACCCCGGCCGAGCGGGTGCCCTTCTTCAGGAAACCGGTCTCGTCGAGAATCAACACACCGGACGGATCCGCAAGATGATCGACCGCATAATCGCGTACGTCGTCGCGGACCGCGTCGGGATCCCAGTCCGCCGTCGAGAGCAGTCGCTGCATCCCGTCCGGCAATCGATCGCCCGCGCGTTCGGACAGGGTCCACGAATTCTTCCGCTCCTCGCCCGAGAGCAACCCCCGCACATATTCCACCGCATGCTTGCGGGGCTCGGACCTGGCGAAACGATGCCCGATCAAGGCATCGATCTCCGCCAGCCCCTCCGCCCACACCCGCACCTCAGCCACGCACACATCATCGCCCACACACGGACCATGCATCCTGCGACTCTCGGAACCTGCGCCGACACACCGACAAGATCAAAATAAACGCGACTGTAGTACTAGGGCGTGTCTCCCAAT
>NZ_LTCZ01000194.1:0-22636 GCF_001583455.1 Rhodococcus sp. LB1
CGACGGATCCGTCGCGAGCCGTCGTGAGTGTGCAGATCATCGGAAATCTGATCCTTCTCGGCGTCGGCATCCGCGCGGTCGTCGCGGTCGTCGACTGGGCCCGCAGGCGCCGGGTCTAGCGACCCGACGCCAGTAGCAGTTCGACGTTCCGGTCGGGTGTCCCGCCGAGCAGGTCGGGGTCCGCGTGAATGTCGTTGAACGACAATTCCCGGTACAGCGACGCCAACCCGAGCGGTGAGAGATCGGTGTGGTCGACGGAGTAGGGGCTGTCGGCCTCGAAAAGCGTCGTGAGCAGCGACACGGTTCCGTCGACGTTGTCGACTACCTCGACGATCCGTCCGTGCTGGGGGAAGTCGATGTGCGAGGCTGTGTTGATCTCCCAGAACGATTGTTCCGGAGTCGATCCGGGCCACGGTGTGATCCGGTTCTCGTGGGTGTGTCCGTTGACCCAGGCGAGGACGTTCGGGAATCGGTGCAGCAGATCCACCAGTCGCGAACCCCGGATCCGGGGTTCCGCCGGGGCGGAGGGGTCGGGGACGACGTTGTCCATGCTGCCGCTGGTGTGGTGACTGAACAGGACGAACCAGGTGTCGTTGCGTGCCTGGGACACCGGGTTGCCCGCCGTGTCGAAATACCGGCTGCTGCCGGCCACCAGGGTGTCCTCGATCCACCGGAACTGCGCAGCACCGAGCGAGCCGTCGACGAACCCCGCCCGGTTGGTGGAATCCATGCTGATGCCGACCACGCCGGGTGCGATCTCGAACGAGTAGTAGCCGATCCCGGTCTCGCCGGCGTCAGGTGCGAAGCCGTGACCGACCGGTCCGGGGCCGGTGTTGGCCGGGTCCAGGTGTGCGGCGATGAACTGGCGGGGAGTGAACGGCGCGCGTGCGGGGTCGGGTGTGACGACCCGCGCTGGTGTCGTGATCGCGGACAGGGCAGCGGGAATGGCGCCGGGGTCGAACCTGGTGGCGATGTCGACCGCCTTCGCCTCTTCCGGCGATCCGGGGACCTCGAACTTCAGCGAACCGGTGTACATGGCTTCGAGCGGTGGGATGCCGCTCGGGACGGTGCCCTGCACCGAGTCGTCGTGATTGCCGAAGACGCAGTACCAGGGGGTGCGCAGACCGGGGCTCGTGACGGGAGAGATCGCCGCGCCGAGCAGGCCGGGAATCTCGGGGAACCCGGCCTTCTTGTACATGTCCTGGATGGAGGACTCCGGGTTCCAGTACAGATCGGCACCCGAGTTCTGCACGCCTTCGTAGCGGTCGGGTGCGCCCGTGTTGGGGACGATGGTGCCGCCGTTGAGCGCGGTGAGGAACCAGCCGAGTTCGGCGAATTCCTTGTTGTCGGTGTTGTCGCCGGTGCTCACGACCGCGTCGAACGGGCGCTGGGTGTGCGGGCCGGATGCGAGCGCGTTGACGCGTGCGACGAGGGCGACGAGGCCCTGTGCGGTGAGTGTCTCGTGCGGGCGGAACGCGGAACCGGTGAAGGGGTGCACGTATTCGAAACGCATCGGGGACTGGGCGTCGACCAGGTGGACATCCGTGAGCTGGACGAGGGAGGCGAGGGCGGTGCGCCGGTCCTCGCGCCCGCTGCGGGCCTCGGCGAGTTCGGTGCGGACGATCGTCGGCCACCCCGGTCCCGCGCCGAGCCTGCGGTAGCCGGAGCTGCCGACGGGGACGGCCACCGCTTCGAGGGTGGTGCCGGCCCCGGACGTGGGAAGCGGCGCCGCGCCCGCGTACTGCAACCCCCACGGGCGTGCTTCGAATCCCACTGCCCCGATCGCCCCGAGTCCGGCAAATGTCAGGAATTTACGCCGATTGATGTCAGACACCAGAGGAACCTTAGGTGACGACCCGTGAGACAGGCCGATATTCGGCTCGGCGCGGTCTACCACCCCCTTCTCCTTGAGCGTTGGCACTCTCACGTATAGAGTGCCAAGTGGCGCCGATCGAGCTCCGGCACCCGCGACGACGGGGCTGTGTGAAGTGCCGTAAACGGAACACTCAAACAGGAGTCCGGAGAAGTCTCCGGATCCGCATACCCCAAAGTGGAGGGCTCATCGTGGCGAGCGTCAACATCAAGCCGCTCGAGGACAAGATCCTCGTCCAGGCCAACGAGGCTGAGACGACGACTGCCTCCGGCCTGGTCATTCCCGACACGGCCAAGGAGAAGCCCCAGGAGGGCACCGTCGTCGCAGTCGGCGAAGGCCGCGTCAACGAGCAGGGCAACCGCATCCCGGTCGACGTCAAGGAGGGTGACACGGTCATCTACTCCAAGTACGGCGGAACCGAGATCAAGTACGCCGGCCAGGAGTACCTGATCCTGTCGGCACGCGACGTGCTGGCTGTCGTCTCCAAGTAAGCCATACGTGATCCGCCCCGGAGTCCCCACAGGATCCCGGGGCGGAGTGCGTTCACGCGCGTAACCCTGAGATCCAGGAGAAGACAGAACACATGTCCAAGCAGATTGAGTTCAACGAGATCGCACGCCGGTCTCTCGAGCGTGGAGTCGACAAGCTTGCCGACGCGGTCAAGGTGACCTTGGGTCCGCGTGGCCGCCACGTAGTGCTGGCGAAGGCCTTCGGCGGCCCGACCGTCACCAACGACGGCGTCAGCATCGCCCGGGAGATCGACCTCGAGGACCCGTTCGAGAACCTCGGCGCGCAGCTCGTCAAGAGCGTCGCCACCAAGACCAACGACGTAGCAGGCGACGGCACCACCACCGCGACCGTGCTGGCTCAGGCCATCGTGCGGGGCGGTCTGAAGAACATCGCCGCGGGTGCGAACCCGATGGCACTCGGCATCGGCATCAACGCCGCGGCCGACAAGGTCGTCGAGGCGCTGCTCGCAGCGGCCACCCCGGTCGAGGGCAAGAAGTCCATCGCCCAGGTGGCGACCGTGTCCTCGCGTGACGAGGAGATCGGCGAAATGGTCGGCGAGGCGCTCACCCGCGTCGGCACCGACGGCGTCGTGACGGTGGAGGAATCCTCGACACTGGCGACCGAGCTCGTGATCACGGAGGGCGTCCAGTTCGACAAGGGCTTCCTGTCGCCGTACTTCGTCACGGACCTCGATGCACAGAAGGCCGTGTACGAGGACGCGCTGGTGCTGCTGTACCGCGAGAAGATCACGTCCCTGCCCGACTTCCTGCCGTTGCTGGAGAAGGTTGCCGAGAGCGGCAAGCCCCTCCTCATCATCGCGGAGGACGTCGAGGGCGAGGTTCTCTCGACGCTCGTGGTCAACTCCATCCGGAAGACCATCAAGGCCGTCGCCGTCAAGGCGCCGTTCTTCGGTGACCGCCGGAAGGCGTTCCTCGACGACCTCGCCGTCGTCACCGGTGGCACGGTCATCAACTCCGACGTCGGCCTCACGCTGAAGGACGCCGGGCTGGACCTGCTCGGCAGCGCACGCCGCGTCGTGGTCAGCAAGGACGAGACCACGATCGTCGACGGCGCCGGAACCGACGACGACATCAAGGGTCGCGTCGCGCAGCTGCGCCGCGAAATCGAGAACACCGACTCCGACTGGGATCGCGAGAAGCTCGAAGAGCGCCTGGCGAAGCTGGCCGGTGGCGTCGCCGTCATCAAGGTCGGCGCGGCCACGGAGACGGACCTCAAGGAGCGCAAGTTCCGCGTCGAGGACGCCGTCAACGCCGCGAAGGCTGCTGTCGCCGAGGGCATCGTCCCCGGTGGCGGTTCCGCCCTCGTCCAGGCGAGCACCGAGCTGGCCGACAACCTCGGTCTGACCGGTGACGAGGCCACGGGCGTCAAGGTCGTGCGCGAAGCACTGCAGGCGCCGCTGTTCTGGATCGCCAGCAATGCCGGTCTCGACGGTTCCGTCGTCACCAGCAAGGTTGCCGAGCAGCCCAAGGGCCACGGTTTCAACGCCGCGACCCTGATCTACGGCGACCTGCTCGCCGACGGCGTCGTCGACCCCGTGAAGGTCACCCGCTCCGCGGTCGTCAACGCGGCCTCGGTCGCGCGGATGATCCTCACCACGGAGAGCGCCGTGGTCGAGAAGCCTGCGGAAGAGGACGAGCAGCAGACCGGTCACGGGCACAGCCACTAGGCTCTGCCGTCGCGACCGATCGTTCGAGCGAAGAAACCCCCGTGCGGATCACCGCGCGGGGGTTTCTTCTGTCGGCAGCGCCGGATCAGCTCAATTGCAGCACCGCGAACGGTTCCGACGTCGGCTGGGGAGATCCTCCGGGCGGTTCGACGGTGACGGCCAGCTTCGACATCGACCCCACGTCGTCGAGTACGACCGTCGTGGTCGGCTGCACGTCTCCGGGAGAGATGGTTCCGGCGGGCACGGGCGCGTCCCCGGATGCCGGCATCAACCACAGCTGGTACACGGTGTCGGCACTGGGCGGGGCGACACCGTCCAGCACGAACACCACGGCGTCCTGCGACTTCGAGTAGTTGGCGGTCGCGGACCCGCCTGCGGCAATCGCACTCGTCGACGAGTGCACGTCGGAGGCGTCGAGAACCTGCTCCGCCACAGTCGGCGACGGACCTTCCGTGAGCTGCCGGACGATCACCGTCCCGCCGGCGAGCACCCCGATCGCCGCGGCGGCGGCGACGGCGACCTGCCAGCGGCGCCGGCGGGAGCGGCGTTCGGTGAGCGACGTCGGCCCGGACGCGGATTGCCGGACCTCGTCGAGGACTCGCGTCCGCACCCGGGGCGGGGGTTCGACGGCCCCCACCGCGCTCACCACCGCGAAAGCTTCGCGGATCCGCCGGACCTCGTCGGTGAACGTGGAGCGGGTGTCCTCGTCGGTGGTGGCGAGATCGGTGTCGAGTTCGCGGCGCTCACTGTCGTCGAGCGCATCGAGTGCGTACGGGTAGGCCATGCCCACGAGTTCGTCGTTCATGTCACAGACCTCCCAGGCACCCGCGAAGACGCGTCAGTCCGTCACGGATGCGCGTCTTCACCGTGGACAGGGCGACCCCCAGCTGGGAGGCGACCTCTCGGTAGGTGCGGCCGTCGTAGTACGCCATCGCGACGGACTCACGTTGTGTGTCCGTGAGCGAGTCGAGGCAGGCGAGCACCGATTGATGCTCGAGCCGGCGGGTCACCTCCTCGGTGACGTGGTCGAACGGCCCTGCGATGTTGGTGGTCTCGTAGAGCGCCTCACGGTCGGTGCCGGCCTGCTCGGACCGCACGCGGTCGACCGCCCGGCGGTGCGCGAGCGTCATCAGCCAGGACAGGACGGAACCGCGGGCCGGATCGAAGTTGGACGCGGTACGCCACGCCTGGAGGAAGACTTCCTGCGTCGTCTCCTCCGCGTACCCGGGGTCGCGCAGGACCCGCAGGACCATGCCGTGGACCCGGGCGCTCGTCCGGTCGTAGAGTTCGGCGAACGCGTCGGCGTCCCCGTTCGCGACGCGGGCCATGGTGTCGTACAGTTCCGCGGATTCGGTGGTTCGGGCCCTGTGTGCCCCGGCTGCGTCCGCCGAACACACGTCTTCTGCTGGAGTGTTGCCCTCGGGGTTCGTCACCGGCACTCGTCTCGGTTCATCGAGAACCACGGTAGCGTGCACATCCACTCAACTCCTCCAGCCGGTAGGCATTCGGAGACCGCGTCGCGGTGGATGGGTGGCGAGGGTATCGATGTGACGCGGGGAACCCCCGTGCGGCGACGAGGGTTCCCCGGTGAGTGTGGTCGAGCCGTCAGACGGCTATCCGGCCGCGTCTGTGCCGGGCGTGCATCTCGCGTTCCGTCTCGGACATTCCGCCCCAGATCCCGTACGGCTCGGACACGCTCAGGGCGTGATTGCGGCACTGGGCGAGGACCGGGCAGCGTCTGCACATTTCCTTGGCGCGGGTCTCCCGCTGCGCACGAGCTCGGCCGCGCTCTCCGTCGGGATGGAAGAACATCGAGGAGTCGACCCCGCGGCACAGTCCGTGCATCTGCCAATCCCAGATATCGGCGTTCGGGCCGGGCAGGTGGTTGGGTGCAGGCATGTGGACTCCTTAGCTGCAAGCTCGCCTCGGGCGACGAGTGGACCGTGGGCTCGTAGGTACGTTCAAGCCACTGAATCATTCACGTCGCTAACCGTAGAGTCGGTTGTGAAATCGCGTCAATAGTTGTTCACAGTGGCGATTTACATATCCCACGAGCTGAAAGTTAACCTGGAAAATATTTACTTTCCCGCGGTTCCGTGATTCCGTTTCGGGTTGAAAGACCCCCGTTCACGGGCGACGATGTCCGGGTGCCCCAGCCCGCGGAGCCTGAAACCCAGCCCCCTTCCGGATCCCCGGACGAGGGACCCACGATCTCGGTATCTGCCCTGGCCAGAAGGCTCGGGGTGGCTCCGTCGACGCTCCGCACCTGGGACCGCAGATACGGCATCGGGCCTTCCGTTCACCTGCAGGGAAGTCACCGGCGGTACACGCCGCGCGACGTCGCCCGGCTCGAATGCATGCAACATGCTCTGGACGGTGGTGCAAACTCCGCGGAGGCTGCGAGATATGCGATTAACGCAATGGCTACGTATTCGTCAGAAAGCGACCGCCGACCGGATGTGAAAAATCTGGATGACAACTCGGTGAACGGGATGAAAACAGACCCGTCGAACCTTTTGTCCTCCTTTTCCGGCCTCGGTGGCGCCGAGGCGTCCGTCCGGAATTTATCGGGTGCGTTGCTGGCGCGAGACGTCGTGACCATCCGGCGGATCGTCGTCCGCGCGGTCGCGGAGCGGGGATTCAGCTCCATGTGGACGACCCTGGTCGTTCCGGTGCTCGGATGGGCGGACGAGGGGAGGAATTCGGACGCTGCTGCTGCGAGTGTCCGCGTCTTCGCCGAATGCGTCGCAGGGATTCTGTCCACGTTGACACTGGACGCGCCGATCGGCCGCGGTGGCCGTGTCCTGCTCGTGCACGTGCCGGCGGACCCGCAGGACACGGCTCCCGCCGACCCGTACGGCCTCGAGTTCCGGGCCCTGGGCGCCGCCCTGGCCACGGCCTCGGTGGACACGCGGATGGCGCTGCCGCTGTGCCGGTCGGCGCTCCTCGCCTCCGTGACCAACGCCGAGCCGGACGTGATCGTCCTGTGGTTGCCCGCCGCCGGATGCGACCTCCCGTCGCTCCTGCGGGCGATCCGCCGCCGGCGCACAGGGCTGACGATGCTCGCGGGCGGACCTGGATGCCGGACGCAGTCGCTACCACGGTCGATAGCGGTGCTGGGCACGCTGGACGAGGCCGTGGACACTGTCACCGCGGTCACCTGACCGCAGAGCGGCCGCACGATGCGATGATCTCGGCGTGCCCGACTCCACTCTCCGTTCCGAGGCCACGAGTTCGTTGCTCCGCGCGGCGTTCGGCGCCGACCCGGGCGCATGCCCGCTACCGGCGTCCGACGTTCCCGTCGAGCGCTGGATGCGAGCGGTGGTGTGGGGCGCCCGGGGGCACTACGCCCGATCCCGCGCCGAACTGGACGCACTGACGCGCGGAGAGGTGGCCGACCCCGCGGTCGTCTCGCTCGCCTGGAGCACGCAGGCGTCGTTGCTGAGGCAGCTCGGCTGGCACGGTGTGGCGTCCGGGTTCGACGGCCGGGCTCTCACCGCCGTCGGGACGCGTCCCGGCGACGAGGACGGCGTCCTGGTTCGCGAAGCTCGGTGCGACGCGTTGACGGGGCTGGCCGCCGACGCACTGGGGTGCGGCCGGCTGGAACTGGGCCGGCGGCTTCTCGCCCGGTGCTCCGAGCACCTGGACGAGCGTGCTCCCGACGAGCTGTGGCGACAGCGCGTCCGCAGGCACTGGGTCAGCGCGGAGTTGTTTCTCTCGGGCGGCGACTTCGCCTCGGCGCGCCGCCACGCCGAGACGGCTGCGGAAATTTCGGAGGCCGCCGGATCTGCGCGGCACCGCGTCAAATCGGATCTGCTGCGGAGCGCGTCGATGACGGGGGAGCCCGATTCGGGTCCGGCGACACGGCTTGCCGCGGATGTGCTCGACCGGTGCGATCGGTACGGCTTGATACCTCTGAAGTGGGCAGCTGCGATGTTGCTGAGTGGTGTGACATCCGACTCACGTGCGGAGGCCGTGCGTAAGGAGTGCGAAGCCGTCATCAGGGCGCGAGGTGGGAGCTTCCGAATCTGACCCCGCTGGTCGGGCCCCGTACGGCCGGGCTGCGCGCGAATCGCTGCGAATCCGGGCGAATACCGTTCGGTCCGCACCGTTACTCTTGGAGTGTTCCGCTGAGAGCGGGAGCACACCCATCGGGGGAGGTGCCACTGTAACGCCAGGATATTCAGCAACGATGACTAATACGAGCGAGGAGTTGGACTCCGCCGTCGCCGCTGCAACGCAGGGTGACCGGGCCGCTTTAGCTCTGGTCCTGGAAAACATTCGGCCCTTGGTTGTGCGTTACTGCAGAGCCAGGGTCGGTGCTGCGGAGAGGGGACAACTCTCCGCGGACGACGTGGCACAAGAAGTGTGCCTTGCCGTGATGACGGCCTTACCTCGCTACGAGGATCAAGGCCGCCCGTTCATGGCATTCGTCTACGGGATCGCCGCGCACAAGGTTGCCGACGCACATCGGAACTCCGCCCGTAACAAGTCGGAGCCCGTCGCCGAAGTACCGGATGTCGTAGCCAACGATGACGGACCCGAACAGAGGGCGCTGGACTCGGAAGCGAGCAGGCAGATGAACGAACTGCTGAGCACGCTGCCGGAAAAGCACCGGGAGATCTTGATCCTCCGCCTCGTGGTCGGTATGTCAGCCGAGGAGACGGCCGCGGCCGTGGGTAGTACCGCGGGAGCTGTCCGCGTGGCTCAACACCGAGCCATCGCGAAACTGAAAAAAGAAGTGACGAGGGCAGGTGAGAGGTTTGGCTAGGGGCATCAAGCGCAACGGCAATCCCGATGCCGATCTCCCAGGAGACGACGCACCGGTGAACGTCGCGGCAGTGCGCCGCGACGACGCTTTGATCGACGCGATCGCCGGTGGCGGTCCCGTCGCGACGGATTCGCCGGAGCAGTACGAACTCGCGCTTCTGCTGACCAATTGGCGCGCCGACATCGTGGCGACGCCGATGCCGACCGGGCCGCTGCTCGACGACGTGATCGCGGCGATCGACGCCTCCGACGCCCGTTCCGCACGCAGCGCTGCCCGCGGCAAGCTCCGCTTGCTGCGACCCATCGCAGGCGCTGCCGCCGCGATCGCGGTCGTCATGGGTGGCGCCACCATCTTCTCGTACAACGCCGCACCCGGCGATCCGCTGTGGAGCGTCAAGTCGGTCGTGTTCAGCCAGCAGGCCGATTCGACCGTCGCGCAGATCGACACCACGTCCCAGCTGCAGGAGGCCGAGCGGCTGATCGCCGCGGGCGACGCGGAGGCGGCGAAGAACCTGCTCGAGGGCGCCGCAGGACGTGCCGGCGGGGTGCGTGACGCCGACATGCGCAACGAACTCGACGTGTGGCGTGCGAAGCTCGCGGCGGAGGTCGAGAAGATCGCTCCCACCACGCCGCCGGCGACGACGACGCCCGGTACCACCACCACCGAAACGCCGACGCAGGCCACCGAGTTGCCGGCCACCGTGCCGGGGACACCCGGTTCCACAACCGTGCCGGGAGTCGAGCAGCTGCCGGGAACCCTGCCCACGGATCTGCAGATTCCGGGACTGCCGCCCATTCCGCTGCCGCAGCTGCCTACGCTGCCGCCGCCGCCTCCGCCCGAGACGTTGCCGTCCACGAGCCCGGATCCCACGATCATGTTGGTTCCGACGCTGCCCTCGGACATTCCGGCGACGGAGCCATCCACCCAGCAGCCGCCGCAGGAGCCTTCGACGGTGCCGCTACCCACCACCACGACCCCGGTCCCGGTGCTGCCGCCCACCAGCTAGCGGTTCGGCGGACCTTCCGCACAGAGTCGGGCCACAGTGGTCTGTATCGGGTTGTGCCGGATCAGGCGTCGAAACCGTCGCCGTGCAGAGCATCGTTCATCGAGGCGTCCGCGTAGCCGCGGCAGTAATCCCAGGTGACGTATGCCTCGGGTGTCGGGTCGTAGGCGGGCTCGTGCGGGCGCACGGTGCCGTCGACCAGAAGCTGGAGGAGGTTGGCACGGAGCATGTCCCAATCGTGGTAGTGATCTTGCTGGCAGTCTTCGCAGCAGACGACGAGACCGCGGATCCCGCGATGCGCCAGCAGCGCCTCGTATACGGCGAGGTCGGCCAGATCTTCCTCCACGGCGAGACGCTCGTGGGGGTCGAGTGGCTGGCCAGGTTCGATCGCATCGAGAGCTGCGGACGGGTCGGCGGGGTCGCCGGCGAAGGGGTCCGGGGGCAGACCTGGAGGCAGTTGATCGCGCACAGCACCACGGTACGCAGGTCAGCCCGGTCTGCGCCAGCCGTTCGGCGTACGCCCAGCGTGGGTGGGCTCCGTGGTGATCGCGCCGAGCCGATATCATGGTTTGTGGAGCTGGGAATATCGATCGTCGCTCCGGCCTTTTTCTTGTATCCGTGTTCCCGAAAGTTTCCACCAGATCGAAGATCTGAATGTCCGCAGACGGCGCCACCGGCGCTGCACCTATGTTCCATGGAGGGCCCGAACCGCATGACAAGTTCAGCAGGGCATGTACACACCGGCGGTGACGACCCGAACAAGGTCGCGATGCTGGGTCTCACGTACGACGACGTCCTGCTCTTGCCGGCGGCGTCGAATGTCATCCCCGGCCAGGTCGACACATCCAGCCAGCTGACCAGGGACATCCGGCTACGAGTGCCGCTCGTCAGCTCCGCGATGGACACCGTCACCGAGGCGCGGATGGCCATCGCCATGGCCCGCGCCGGTGGGATGGGCGTCCTGCATCGCAACCTGTCGGTCGAGGCCCAGGCCGGTCAGGTCGAGACGGTCAAGCGGTCCGAGGCGGGGATGGTCACCGATCCGGTCACCTGCAAGCCGTCCGACACGCTCGCCGAGGTGGACGCCAAGTGCGCCCGCTTCCGGATCTCCGGACTGCCGGTCACCGATGCGGCCGGGCAGCTGGTCGGCATCATCACCAACCGCGACATGCGCTTCGAGGTCGACCAGAACCGCGCCGTGTCCGAGGTCATGACCAAGGCGCCGCTGATCACCGCGCAGGAAGGTGTCACCGCGGAAGTGGCGCTGGGCCTGCTCCGCCGCCACAAGATCGAGAAGCTGCCGATCGTGGACGGGCAGGGCAAGCTCACCGGCCTCATCACGGTCAAGGACTTCGTGAAGACCGAGCAGCACCCGGACGCCACCAAGGACCGCGACGGCCGGCTCCTCGTCGGTGCCGCCGTGGGTGTGGGTGACGAGGCGTGGAGCCGTGCGATGGCTCTCACCGACGCCGGAGTCGACGTCCTCGTCGTCGACAGCGCCCACGGCCACTCGGCCGGTGTGCTGGACATGATCTCGAAGCTCAAGGCCGAGGTCGACGAGCGCGTGCAGATCATCGGCGGCAACGTCGCCACCCGCAGTGGTGCGGCCGCTCTCATCGAGGCCGGTGTGGACGCGGTGAAGGTCGGTGTCGGCCCCGGCTCCATCTGCACCACCCGCGTCATCGCCGGTGTCGGCGCCCCGCAGATCACGGCAATCCTCGAAGCGGTCGCCGCGGCCAAGCCGCACGGTGTGCCGGTGATCGCCGACGGTGGACTGCAGTTCTCCGGCGACATCGCGAAGGCCCTGGCGGCAGGCGCGTCGACGGCCATGCTCGGTTCGCTGCTCGCAGGCACCGCGGAGTCGCCGGGTGAGCTGATCCTGGTGAACGGCAAGCAGTACAAGAGCTACCGCGGAATGGGTTCCCTCGGCGCGATGCAGAGCCGTGGCGCCGCGAAGTCGTATTCCAAGGACCGCTACTTCCAGGACGACGTGCTGTCCGAGGACAAGCTGGTTCCGGAGGGCATCGAGGGCCGGGTCGCATTCCGCGGTCCGCTGTCCCAGGTCACACATCAGCTGACGGGCGGTCTGCGGGCCGCCATGGGCTACACGGGAGCGTCGTCGATCGAGGAGCTGCAGAATGCGCAGTTCGTGCAGATCACGGCTGCGGGTCTGAAGGAGAGCCACCCGCACGACATCACGATGACGGTCGAAGCTCCCAACTACACCGCTCGCTAGCAACCAGTCACGATTCACGAGAAAGGGGCGCGCGTGCGCGACCTCGTTGAGATCGGCATGGGCCGAACAGCCCGACGAACCTATGAGCTGGACGATATCGACATCGTCCCCTCACGCCGGACCCGCTCCTCCAAGGAGGTGTCGACGTCCTGGCAGCTCGACGCATATCGGTTCGACATTCCTGTGCTGGCGCATCCGACCGACGCGCTCGTCTCGCCGTCGTTCGCGATCGAACTCGGCAAGCGTGGTGGCCTCGGGGTCATCAACGGTGAGGGTCTGTGGGGCCGGCACGCGGACGTCGAGGCGAAGCTCGCCGAACTCGTCGCACTGGCCGAGTCGGACGTCGACGTCGAGGCGCCGATCAAGAGGCTGCAGGAGCTGCACGCGGCGCCGTTGCAGCCGGGGCTTCTGGCCGCTGCCGTGGCCCAGGTCCGCGATGCAGGTGTCACGACGGCGGTGCGGGTCAGCCCGCAGAACGCCCGGGCGCTCACCCCGCAGCTGCTGGAGGCGGGCATCGACCTGCTGGTCGTGCACGGCACGATCATCTCCGCCGAGCACGTCGCGCACGGCGACAGCGAGCCGCTGAACCTCAAGACGTTCATCTCCGAGCTCGACGTCCCGGTGGTGGCCGGTGGGGTGAGCGATCATCGCACCGCACTGCACCTGATGCGCACGGGCGCGGCCGGGGTGATCGTCGGATACGGCTCCACCGAGGGCGCCACGACCACCGGTGAGGTGCTGGGCATCGGTCTTCCGATGGCGACGGCCATCGCGGACGCGGCTGCTGCCCGCCGCGACTACCTCGACGAGACGGGTGGACGCTACGTCCACGTCATCGCGGACGGCGACATCACGTCCTCGGGCGATCTCGCCAAGGCGATCGCCTGTGGCGCGGACGCCGCAGTGCTGGGCGCACCGTTGGCCGTTGCCGCGGAGGCCCCCGGCGGCGGCTGGTACTGGCCGTCGGCCGCGGCGCACCCCTCGGTTCCGCGCGGCACGATGCTGCCGGTCTCGTTCGGCGACCGTCCGTCGCTCGACCGGGTCCTCACGGGTCCGTCCGACGACCCGTTCGGTTCGCTGAACTTCGTCGGCGGGCTACGCCGCTCGATGGCGAAGTCGGGGTACTCGGATCTGAAGGAATTCCAGAAGGTGGGCCTGACGGTCCGCGCCTGAGGCGTCCGTTCGTCACCGCTTCTTTCGTCGCCCGATGTCGCATCGGTGCAGTTCAACTGCACTGGTGAGGCATCGGGCGACGTGCGTTTGCGGGTATCCCGACCGTTCCTGATACCTCTCGTTACAGTTAGGCGACCCTTGTGGCAGCTGTCACAGCCGCGGGGTGCATACTGGCGAGTAATAACTCAGGTGTCGTTGGAGGTCGAGGGATGAGCAAGCAGCGCGCAACGGAGTACGACGTCCTCATCGTCGGTTCCGGATTCGGTGGCAGTGTGACCGCACTCCGATTGGTCGAGAAGGGCTACAAGGTCGGCATCCTCGAGGCGGGCCGTCGCTACGCCGACGCGGATTTCGCGAAGACCAGCTGGGATCTCAAGAAGTTCCTGTGGGCGCCCGCTCTCGGCTTCTTCGGCATCCAGCGCGTCCACCTGCTGCGCGACTGCCTCATCCTCGCCGGCGCCGGCGTCGGTGGCGGTTCGCTCAACTACGCGAACACGCTCTACAAGCCGCCTGCCTCCTTTTTCCAGGACAAGCAGTGGTCGCACATCACCGACTGGCACGACGAGCTCACGCCGTACTACGAGCAGGCCCGCAAGATGCTGGGCGTGGTCCAGAACCCGCACATGACCCCCGCCGACGAGATCATCAAGTCGGTCGCAGAGGACATGGGCGTGGGCGACACGTTCATCCAGACCCCGGTCGGTGTCTTCTTCGGTGAGGCGGGCAAGACCGTGCCGGACCCGTACTTCGGTGGCGTCGGCCCCGACCGCACCGGGTGCATCGAATGCGGCGAATGCATGACCGGATGCCGGCACGGCGCCAAGAACACCCTGCTCAAGAACTACCTTGGCCTCGCAGAGAAGGCCGGGGCCGAGATCATCCCGATGACGACGGTCACCGGTCTGCGCGAGGCTTCCGACGGCAACTGGGACGTTTTCACCCGGCGCAGCGGGCCGCGCACGAACCGGAACCGCAAGACGTACACGGCCGCGAACGTCGTCCTGGCCGCGGGCGCGTGGGGCACTCAGCATCTGCTGTTCGATCAGAAGGAGACGGGCGCGCTGCCCAAGATCTCCGACCGCCTGGGGGTACTCACCCGCACCAATTCGGAGTCGATCCTCGGCGCCGCCAAGAACAAGGTGGACCCCGCTCTCGAGCTCACGAAGGGCGTCGCCATCACGTCGTCGTTCCACCCGACGTCCGACACCCACGTCGAGCCGGTGCGCTACGGCAAGGGGTCGAACTCGATGGCCCTGCTGCAGACGCTGCTGACCGACGGTGGCGGCCGGCGGTGGGTGACGTTCCTCAAGGAGCTGGCGAAGGATCCGAAAGCTCTGAAGGTTCTCACCCCGTACAAGTGGAGCGAGCGCACCATCATCGCCCTGGTGATGCAGAACCTCGACAACTCCATCACCACGTACACGAAGAAGGGCCTGTTCGGTCGGCGCAAGGTCACCAGCAAGCAGGGCCACGGTCAGCCGAACCCCAGCTGGATCCCGGCAGGCAACGAGGCGACCCGCCGGATCGCGGAGAAGATCGACGGCCGCGCGGGCGGTACCTGGGGAGACGTGTTCAACATCCCGCTCACCGCGCACTTCCTCGGCGGCTGCACGATCGCGTCGGAACCGTCGAAGGGCGTCATCGACCCCTACCACCGCGTGTGGGGTTACCCGACGCTGAGCGTGGTCGACGGTTCGGCCGTGTCCGCGAACCTGGGCGTCAACCCGTCGCTGACGATCTCGGCGCAGGCCGAGCGTGCGGCCTCGCTGTGGCCGAACAAAGGCGAGAAGGATCAGCGGCCGGCGCAGGGTGAGGGATACCGGCGCCTGAACCCGGTCGCGCCGATCACGCCGGTCGTTCCGGAAGGAGCGCCCGCCGCGCTCGTGCTGCCGATCGTCGAGATCCGCAACAGCTCTGTGGTGCCCGACACGCAGAAGCACGGCGTTGCATAGGGGCCGAGAGGGCCGGGTCATGGGGTCGCGCAGACCACAGAGCTGCGGCGATTAGACTGACCCGGTGGCAGATATCGAGCAACAGAGACCGGTCCTCGTCGTCGACTTCGGCGCGCAGTACGCGCAGCTGATCGCCCGGCGGGTGCGTGAGGCCAAGGTCTATTCCGAGGTGGTTCCGCACACCGCGACCGTCGAGGAGATCGCGGCCAAGAATCCCCTCGCCGTGGTGCTGTCGGGCGGGCCGTCGAGCGTCTACGCAGACGGGGCGCCCCAGCTCGATCCGGCACTGTTCGATCTGGACATTCCGGTGTTCGGCATCTGCTACGGATTCCAGGCCATGGCCGGCGCACTCGGCGGGACGGTGGCACACACCGGCACCCGTGAGTACGGGCGCACCGACCTGAAGGTGCAGGGCGGTCTGCTGCACGAGGGGCTTCCGTCCAGCCAGCCCGTGTGGATGAGTCACGGCGACGCGGTCACCGAGGCGCCGGCGGGCTTCGAGGTGACGGCCACGAGCGAGGGCGCACCCGTCGCCGCGTTCGAGGACCGGGCCCGCAAGCTCGCCGGTGTGCAGTACCACCCGGAGGTGCTGCACTCGCCGCACGGCCAGCAGGTGCTCAGCCGGTTCCTCCACGAGATCGCCGGCATTCCTCCCGCATGGACGGCCGCGAACATCGCCGACGCCCTCGTCGAGCAGGTCCGCGAGCAGGTCGGCGACGGCAAGGCGATCTGCGGACTTTCGGGCGGTGTCGACTCCGCTGTCGCGGCGGCGCTCGTGCAGCGCGCGATCGGCGACAACCTCACGTGTGTGTTCGTCGACCACGGCCTGATGCGTGCGGGGGAGCGTGCCCAGGTCGAACAGGATTTCGTTGCCGCCACCGGCGCCAAGCTGATCACGGTCGACGCCGCCGACACCTTCATCGGTGAGCTGGCCGGGGTGTCCGACCCGGAGACCAAGCGCAAGATCATCGGCCGCGAGTTCATCCGCAGCTTCGAGGGTGCGGTCAGTGACGTGCTGGGCGAGAACGCCGCGCACGGCGACACGGTCGAATTCCTCGTGCAGGGCACGCTGTACCCGGACGTCGTGGAATCCGGCGGCGGTACCGGCACGGCCAACATCAAGAGCCACCACAACGTCGGCGGACTGCCGGAAGACCTGCAGTTCACGCTCGTGGAACCGCTCCGCCTGCTGTTCAAGGACGAGGTCCGGGCGGTGGGACGCGAGCTGGGTCTGCCCGAGGAAATCGTGGGACGCCAGCCGTTCCCCGGTCCCGGGCTCGGCATCCGCATCATCGGCGAGGTCACCCAGGAGCGGCTCGATCTCCTGCGTCACGCGGATTCCATTGCGCGCGAAGAGCTGACGGCCGCCGGGCTCGACGGTCAGATCTGGCAGTGCCCGGTGGTGCTGCTCGCCGACGTCCGCAGCGTCGGCGTGCAGGGTGACGGACGCACCTACGGTCACCCGATCGTGCTCCGCCCGGTGTCCAGCGAGGACGCGATGACGGCGGACTGGACGCGACTGCCCTACGACGTTCTCGAGCGGATCTCCACCCGGATCACCAACGAGGTGCACGACGTCAACCGTGTCGTGCTGGACATCACGAGCAAGCCGCCGGGCACCATCGAGTGGGAGTGACGCACTGTGCGCGGTGAGTGAGTCCTCGGACTCGCTCACCGCGCACACGGCGCTTGCGCCCTATTTTTTCCGCCGGTTCGGGGCGAACACGAGCACCACGCCGACCAGCACCGCGACCACCACGAACAGCCAGCGGAACTCGACGTTCGCGAGCGGTTCCAGCGAGAACGGCCCCGCGAGCGCCCAGCCGCTCACCAGGAGTGCGGCCAATCCCGCGAGGAGCAGGAGCGGCGACGGGCGCTTCCGCGTCCGGGTCTGCTCGCTGTCCTGAGTGTCGTCGATGTCATCCACGGCGCACCTCCACACTTCCGAACTGGACATCTGCGTTGAGGTTCAGAACGGGGCCGTCCGTGCCGTCGACGCCACCGTCGAGACCGTCCGGGAGGCACTGCGCGTCGCCGAACTGGGCGGTGCAGTGGTTCTCGACGTTCATGCCGGGCGGCAGGAGCACCACGACCTCACCGAACTGCCCGCTGACGTCGACCGTCTTGTCCTCGGTGAGAGTGACGTTCCGGAGGTCGAGCGTGAAGCTGCCGAATCCACCGGAGTAGGCGGGCTCGATGGCGGCCGCTGTCGTCGGGTTCCACGTCCGATCGCCCATGTTCTCGCTGTTCAGGTCGAGGGACCCGACGATCGAGGCGAGGATCACGAAACCGATCAGGGGACCTGCGACGACGAGAAGGCCGTAGCCCTTGCGCAGGAATCCGCCGATCAGCAGCCCCACTCCGATGACGGCCAGCGCGACGGCGCCGATGCGACCGGGGTTCAACCAGTCGGATCCGGTGGCGACCGACAACGCCGTCGCCGCCGCGGCCGCGAGGATGGCCAACCCGATCACCATGGTGGTCAGACGGGAGTGGGTGCGCTCCGGTTGGACTGCGGGAGTGGTGGTCCTGGCCGGTTCGGGCAGGTCCCATGCGAACGGGGCGACACCGAGCGGGTCCCACGCCGGCGGTCGCGGTTCGAGCGGCGCGAACGGGGCCGAGGGTGCGTCGACCTGCGGACCGGAGGTCGGGGACTTCTCGAACGACACCGGACCCGATTGGGCGGCAGCGGTTTCGGGCTTCAGTGCCTCGGTGGGCGCGTCGGCCGGCTTGTCGTCCGAGATGGGAGGTGTGCTCGGCGTGTAGGAGTCGGGAAGCTTCGTGTACGGACCGTACGCACCCGGACCGTACGTGCCCGGGCCGAACGGGTTGGCGCCGAACTGACCTGGCGAGAAACTCGTCCCGGGATAGCCGGTCCCGACACCCGGGGCAACGGCTCCGGCGGGCAACGGCGGAGGTATCGGCTGCCGCTGGTATAGCAACCACAGGCCGCCGAGCATCAGCGCCATGCTGATCAGCCCGGAGCCGCCGAGGCCGACACCGAAGGGACCGACGGTGGTCAGCGCGATGGCCAGTGCGACGAGAAGGACGATGGTCTTGGTGCCCGAGTCGGAGCTGTGACCGCGTCCCACCAGCGACTCCGCGGGTGAGGCCGGGTCGCCCGACTTCGTGAGGGCGAGCCAGCACGCCAGGTAGAGGAGCACACCGGCGCCACCGAAAATGGTGGACACGACGAAGGCGACTCGTATCAGTACGGGATCGACGCCGTAGCGGTAGCCGATTCCCGCACAGACACCGGCGACGTGACCACGGCCCGGCAACCGCACCGGTCGGGTCCGCCACAGATCCTGTATCTGCTCTTGGAAGCTCCCATTGCTCATATGACCATCGTTCCGGTCGGCGCGGCGCGCGTACATCGGGAACTACCCTGATCTTTCCGGCCGGGGTGGGCCGGAACGCGTGCCGAAGTCAGGGTTGGACCCTGATGCCACGGCCCGGGGATCGTGCCAGTATCGAAGATGTGCAACCTGTGTCGAACACGTCCGCGGGCGGCGCCCAGTACGCGGGTGCCGTGACCGCGCCTGTCCCGCCCGGCGGCATCCCCATGCCGCGGCTCGAACGCCGGACCGGTGGTCGCATCGTCGGCGGCGTCGCGGGTGGAATCGCCGATCAGCTGGGTGTCGACGTGATGAAGGTGCGGGTCGCGTTCGCCTGTCTCGCCGCGCTCGCCGGCGCGGGCATCGTCGGCTACGGACTGTTGTGGATCTTCACGGCCGCAGGTTCCGACACCGAGAAGCCCAGTGCGTCCGAGCGACGGAGAGCGTACGGACTGATCGCGATCGGCCTGGCCGGTGCGTCCGCGCTGTCGTGGTTGTTCAGTGGCCGCGTCGGTTCGGTGATCGCGCCGATCATCGTGGTGGCGGTGGGCGCGGCCCTGGTCTGGCGCGAATTCGATTCGGAGGGGCCGCGCACCGTCATCGGGCTGCCGCAGCGTCCCACCGTCCTCACCTGGGCGCGGGTCCTCGGCGGCGTCACGTTGATCGTGTCGGGTCTCGGTGTGGTGATCCTCGCGCAGGTCGACTTCGCTGCGCTGCGTTCGTCGTTGCTGGCTGTGGTGGTCACCCTGGTCGGCGCCGGGTTGCTGACCGTGCCCCTGTGGTTGCGACTGTGGCGCGCGCTGGGCGCGGAGCGTGCCGCCAGGATCCGCAACGACGAGCGTGAGGAGATCGCGTCACATCTGCACGACTCCGTCCTGCAGACCCTGGCGCTGATCCAGAAGCAGGCCGACCATCCGCAGGAGGTCGCGCGGCTGGCCCGGGGGCAGGAACGGGAACTGCGGAAGTGGTTGTTCGGTGGGGGAGACGCCGACCATTCGAGTCTCGCGGAGGCGTTGCGCATCATCGCGGGCGAGGTGGAGGACCACCACGGCGTCACGGTGCGGCCGGTGACGGTCGGCGACGTGGCGCTCGACGTCGACGACACGGGCGAGGGTCTGTCGAAGGAGAGTTTCACGGCGGTGCTGGGTGCGACGCGGGAGGCTCTGGTCAACGCGGCCAAGCATTCCGGGGAGACGGACATCAACCTGTTCGCCGAAGCTGAGCGCGAACAGGTCAGTGTGTTCGTCCGGGACCGCGGCGTCGGATTCGACGTCGACGAGGTGTCCCCGGACCGTCAGGGCCTGGCGAAGTCGATCCGCGGACGGATCGAGCGGCGAGGCGGGCACGTCGACGTGCGGTCCGCGCCCGGCAAGGGCACCGAGGTGCGAATCCACATGCCGCGGAACGGCCGGACGTGGGCGGCAGCGGCCGCTTCCGAGGACTCGGACACCGCCGGCGTCGAGGACGTGCCGTTCAGTCAGGGTGCGTGAGCACCACTTTCGCCGTGTCGGCACACTGGTGCGCGGTGTCTGCTCGCATGCTGTCCCACTGAAGGGTAATGTTCGCCGGCGACACGACTGTGGGGGTCGTGTGGTCGCACCGTGCTGCGGCGGGGTGGG
This sequence comes from Rhodococcus sp. LB1, assembly GCF_001583455.1. Lineage (NCBI taxonomy): Bacteria > Bacillati > Actinomycetota > Actinomycetes > Mycobacteriales > Nocardiaceae > Rhodococcus > Rhodococcus sp. LB1. The sequence goes on from NZ_LTCZ01000194.1 coordinate 20,163, forward strand.
ACGCGAGATGTCAAGGGGGGATTTCATGTTCGACCGTGAGGGTCTGCGCGTGCGCGAGCACGAGTTGCAGAATCAGATCGATTCGATGCTGGCCACGCTCGACCGGCAGACGCAGGATCTGCATGCCGCTCAGCAGCAGGTGGCGCAGCTGCGGGTGAGTGGGGCGTCGGCCGACGGACTGGTGCAGGTGGTGGTGAACTCGGTGGGCAGCGTAGTGGACGTGCACCTCGCCCCCGACGCGTTCCGGCGGTCCACTCCCGAGTCGTTGGGGCGTGCGATGACCGAAGCCGCCCGGCGTGCGGGCGAGGCCGCGCACACCGAGTCGACGCGCATCATGGGATCGATCGTGGACGCGACCGAGACTCTGCCGGATCTGCCGGACCTCGTTCCCGGTGCTCCGAGCCTTCGGGACTTCCTCCCGCGCCTCGAACCCGACGTCGGCGGCGTCCCGGCCGATCGGGAACCGGACCCGGACGATCCCGACGACGCGCGGTGGAATCGGCCGGTCCTGCGGGACGGGTGGCAGTGAGCGCGCAACTGTGGGTGGACCCGGCGCATCTGCGCAGCGTCGCGCCCCGATTCGATGCGCTCTCACAGCGGATGGCAGAGGTCGCCGCCGCACTGCACTCGACCCTCGAGGCCGAGGGGGAGTGCTGGGGCGGCGACGAGACCGGGACGACGTTCGCGAGCGGGTATGTGCCGTCCGCGGACGTGGCCGAGCGGTCGCTGGGGTTCGCGGTCGGGGCGCTTGCCGCGCTCGGATCCAGGCTCAGGAGCACCGCCGACTCGTTCGACGACACCGACCGCGGCACCGCATCCAGCCTCGCCGGGCTGTTCTGATGGGCATCGAGGTTCCGGGCAGTGTCCGGTGGCTGGCAGAGAAGGTGGTCGGGGCGGACTGGCCCGACGCGGACGAAACGGCGATGGAGCGGCTCGGGCAGGGGTGGAAGGACGCCGGAGCCTCGCTCGACGACATCATCGAGGAGGCCGACGCCGCGATGCGGTCGGCGATGTCCGGGGTCAGTGGTGACGTCGACACCGCGATGGCGCAGCGCTGGGCGCGGATCGGTGCGGACGGGGCGCTACGCGAGTTGTCGGGGTTGCTCCACGAACTCGGCGACACCCTCGACTGGTCGGCCGACGACATCCGGGTCGCGAAACTGTCGATCATCGCGGCCCTGGTGGCGTTGGCGGCCGAACTCGTGGCGGTAGCCGCGGCCAGCGCGATGACGTTCGGTGCGGCGAGCCCGGCCGCATTCGCGGCGGAAGCGGCCACACAGGTCACCGTCCGGATGATCATCCGGCAGCTGATCACCTCGATCCTCACCCGCGCGGCGACGGGTGCAGCAGTAGGCGCGGGGATCCAGGCAGGCCTCGAAGCAGGATTTCAGAAGTACGAGATACACGTGGGTCGGCGCGACAGCTTCGACTGGGGCAACGTGGCCGAGGCCGGCGGCAAGGGTGCGGTACAGGGAGGTGTGAAGGGGGCGGTCAACGGTGCGTTCGGGCTGAAGTTCACCGACCCTCGTTCTCAGTTCGGGGGCATGCTCGGCTCGTACGTGCAGGAGGAGACGGTCGGCACACCGAGGTTCACCGACGCCGTCGTCGACGAGATGCTGGACCGGACCGGACTCGATGACGACGTCCGGCGTGCCCGCGACGAGATCGACGGGCGTCTGCCGTGAACGGGGTCGACAGCCGGCAGCGAGTCCGGCACGCCGGTCACCTCCGGCGTGGTGTCGCCCTCGTGCTGGACCTCGTATTGCACGCAGTCGTCGGCGCCGTGGTCGGAGTCGTCGTCTACATCGTGCAGACGGCCGGACAGTCGGTGCCGCCGAACATCGCGGAGGGAACGGCGGGGTTCGCGATGATACCGGCGTGGCTGGTGTTCTCGTTCGTCCACCGGACCGCGATTCAGGCGCGATTCCATGCGACGTTCGGCAAGTGGATGACAGGTCTGTGCGTCGTGCGGCCGGAGGACGGAACGTGGCCGAGCTTCGGATATCTGGTGAAGGCCTGGTTCCGCAGTGCCGGTGCGGCTCTCCAATCGGATACCCCGATGGACGGGGAAGACGGGATGCCGGCGGTGGTGCGGCGACAGAGCGAATCATTCGACACGCTCTAGAGTGGGGTGACACTACCGCCCACGCGAGGAACAGCCGCAGTGACTTTGCCTGAAACACCCCCGTACCGTGTCTTTCTCGTCGATGATCATGCCGTTTTCCGTTCCGGTGTCCGCGCCGAGCTCGGCAGGGAAGCGGACATGGAGGTGGTGGGCGAGGCGGGCGGTGTCGCGGAGGCGGTGTCCGGCATCAACGCCACGTCACCGCACGTCGTGCTGCTCGACGTCCATATGCCCGACGGCGGCGGTGTCGCGGTGCTGCGGGGCATCGAGTCGGGTCCGGTGTGCCTGGCGCTGAGCGTGTCCGACGCTGCCGAGGACGTGATCGCCGTGATCCGCGCGGGCGCCCGCG
>NZ_LTCZ01000195.1:0-597 GCF_001583455.1 Rhodococcus sp. LB1
GCCGAGGTTGGCGGCCATCCAGGCGTCGAGCACGCCGACGGTGAGCTCGATCTGTCGTTCCGCCGCTGTGGGGTCGGTGAACACCAGCCAGTTGAGCGCGAATCCGTCCGACAATGTGGACACGATGTACGTCAGCTCGTCGAGGGTTCTCGGGTCCACCGGCCGGCCCCCGGCGGTCGCGGCAGTCTCGAGGATCGCGCGCACGGTCGCGAAGGCCTCGTTGTACACCATCTCGGCCTGCTGGCCCTCCTGACGCTGGCCCCAGCTGATCAACTCGACGATCGCCGCGCCGAAGTCCGGATTCACCAGGTACCACTCCATCACGCTGCGTAACAGGGCGCGGGCGGTGATCGCCACGTCGCCATGGACATCGTTGCGCGTCAGCACTTCTCGATACTGTCCGGCGACGTGCTCGAAGACCGCCGCGAACAGTACCTCCTTCGTCGCGAAGCAGTAGTGCAGGGTGGCCAGCGGAGCGTTCGCCTCCTGCGCGATACGGCGGGTGGTGGCGCCGTCGACCCCATCGGCAGCGATCACGCGCACGGCCGCCGCCACCAGTTCGGCGCGACGTTCGGCGGCGGGAATGCGAGCCATGCC
>NZ_LTCZ01000196.1:0-4517 GCF_001583455.1 Rhodococcus sp. LB1
TGTTCTCCGGGGGTCAGCCCCGTGTGGCAGCGTGATTCTCTGAGTTTGTGCAGTTCAGAGGCTGATGGGGAGATGCTATCCGCTGCAACAGGTGTGGCGCAAGCGGACTCGCGATGGTTCACGTTTTGCGGCTCGGGGCGTTGATGCGGGCCATGAGTTCGCGGTTGGTGGCGCGGGACGCGGCGAGGTCTTCGTCGCGTTCGTCGAGTTGTTGCTGTAGGTCGATGACCTGTTGTTCGAGATGGGTGATCCGTTGGTGGAGTGCATCGATGTCGGTTGGGGCGCCGAGTCCGGACTCGCGCCAGGTTTGTTCGCCGAGGGCTTCGGACAGGCGCTTCTCCAGGTGCTGGATTCGGGTGTTGAGCCGGACGGCGCGTTCGTGGGCGGCGAGCAGGTCGGCTTGCAGCGAGGCTCGGGTGACCGCTGGACCGGTGCCGTCGCCGGCGGTGGGTTCGGTTTGCAGCGTGTGGATCTTCTCGAGCAGGTCGCGGTGCCGGTAGAGGAATGTGCGGTCGACTCCGGCGGCGCGAGCGATCCCGGAGGCACTGATCTCGGTGCCTTCGGTGGCGGCGCGGTCGAGGGCGGCGAGGACGCGTTGGCGGCGTCGGGTGGATTCGGCGCGTCGGCCTTCGAGCATCGGGTGGGCTTGTGCGCTCGTGGTGGTGTGCGTGTCGGCTTGCTGCGGCTTGGTGTTGGTCATGCTGTGGCCTCCGCGGTGGTGGTCGTGGTGGGCGGTGCGGGCGCGGTGGACGGGAGGGCCGGCATGCCGATTGGAACTGCGTGGGCCGCGCGATGACGGCGCACGATGGCGACAGCGTCGTCGATCTGGGCTCGCTCGGTGTCACCGAGTTCGGCGATGTCGCCTTTGATCCTGTTGATCAGCCGCCGGATTCGAGTGATCTCCTCGTCGGTGGGGGTGGCGTCGGCGCGGGCCCAGTCGTCGACCCCGTCGAGGGTGGCGGCGAGCCGTTCGCGGGTGCGCAGCAGATCTTCCAGGTATGCCTGCAGATCGGGCAGGAACGCGACGCTGGTGCGGAAGTGGTCGCAGCCGACGCACCGGAATCGGACCGGGCAGGCGCCGCCACCGGCCTTGACGTTGGTTGGTTCGGTGCAGGTGCCGTAGGGGACGGCGACTTCTCCGATGGCGTGGCGGGCGCGTTCGGATTCGAGCAGGGCGTGCGCGTCGCGCCAGATCCGGTTGCCGTGTCGGTCGAAGCTGAGGGCCGTGACGGTGTCGACGGCGTCGCGGCGACGGTCTTCACCGATGCGGTAGTAGCGGCGGGTCATGGAAAAGCTGCGGTGATCGAGCAACTCGGCCAGGACATCGATCGGGACACCCGCATCGGCATGCCGCTGGGCGTAGCAGTGCCGGTATATATAGGGCACGACCTTGGTCTTGTCGATCTCGATCCCGTCGCGGGTGCGCAGGACAGGTAGGGCCGAGACCCACTCGCGGTGCCGGGCGTCGAGCATATCGATGCTGATTGGTGTGCGCCCGTGAGGATTACGGCGCGACGTGGGCAGCAGGGCCAGTTCCGCGACTGGGGTGTCGGGAAACATTGCTCGGACGCGTTGCCGCTGGCCGGTGATCACGGCGGCGGTGGCGTCGCCGATCGGCAGCCGCCGGCCGAGGCGGTGGGCCTTGGCGTTGTCGTAGACGAGCACCGCAGCTCCGTCCTTGTCGCGGTCCAGGCAGTCCAGGGGCAGGGCCAGAATGTCCTCTGGGCGTCGTCCGGTGTCGATGCCGATCTGAGTCGCGACCCTGACTTCGATCGGTTCGAGGGTGTCGAGGTTGGCGCAGAGAATGGCCATGATTTCCGGAGGGACGTCGCGGCCGGGTTCGCCGCGTTCGGGCTCGGCGGGGATGTCGCCGCGCTCGAGGGAGAAATCGCCGGCGAGCCCTGCCGCTGGTTGTCTGGGCCTGGTCAGGCCGAGGGCGCGGATGCCGGCCAGCACCTCGCGTAGGTCACGGCAGATGCCGTTGCGGCGGTATCGACTGATCTCACCGATCGACTCCAGATGGGCCAGCCGGTTGAGGAAATTTTCGATATCGGTGCGGCCCAAGTTCGATGGGACGAGGCCCCGGTCTGGTCTGCGGCCGAGGAACTGTGAGAGCATCCGCAGCGCGTTGATTTTGCCGCGGACTCGCGCGGCTCCACGGCCTCGGTGACGCGGGAGTTGTTCTGCTGCCCATCGTTTGGCGCACTGGGACAGCCACGGCTGGCTGATTCCGGTGAACGACAGGTTCCCGCGATGGCCGAAAACCGCGAGATCCCACGTGTCCTTGGCCTGTTCGCTCGCGGGGTCGGCCAGGGCCCGGCGAACGTGTTGGGTGAGGGCGGCCCGCAGCGAGCGCACCGTCTTGTTGCGGGTGATCTCGGCGCGGTCGACGGTAATCGAGGTCACCTGTCGCCAGCGCAGTCCGTCGCACAGCACCCGCAGTTGCGCATCGGCGATCTTCGCCCCACCCCGGACGCGCTGCTGAACACCGAACAGCACCTCGACGACCACCATCGCCGGCAGGGCCCGCAGATTGACCTGCCCCGGCTCGGGCACGCCCGATTCCCGGGTCTCCCATCGACGCGCATCCAGGTCCGGGGCTGCCCGCAGCGCGTTCCGCCATCGCTGGTAGTGGGTGTTGCAGTATCCGCAGGCGCCGTCAGCGGTCCGGATGCAGGCGGCAACCTGGCAGGCCGGCATCGGCGGCAAGGGCCCCACTCTGGGATCGGCCAGAAACTGTTCCATCGACAACCGTGGGCGGCGCAGGCGGAACTTCTTGGCGTGCGGCTCGCACAACACCGCATGCCGCACCGTCGGCACGCACCGGCATTTCGGCACTGCGCATCGAGTCGCCGGGGCCGGCTCGTCGGGCAGCTCCATCGCGGTCGCGATGTCCTCGGGGCTCATCCCCAGCCGGGACAGGCGCGTGAAGCACCGATGGCATACCGCAATGCCCGAGTGAACGGTGTTGTGGCACCGCTGGACTCGGCATACCGTTCTGCCCAACAACCGATGCTGGGCCGGCAGCGACAACATCCGAGTCTGTGGATTCCACCCCGCCTCGACCAGGAAGCGAGGATCCAGCATCCCGGCCAGCCGCGCAGCATCCGCCCCCAGCGCTACCCCGGTCAGCACGTGCGTGAACTCCAACGAAGGATCGCCAGTGCCATCCGCGGTGACCAGTTCTGCGGCGGTCACCGGATCACCGCACCGAGTTCGCGGGGGCTGGGCACCGCGTCGACCGCAGCACGCAGCCGGGAGGAATCCGGATGCACGTAAACCGCCGAGGAAGCGACCGCGGCGTGCCCCATCAGGTCGGCGACGACATCGATGCCGGAACCGGCGTCAACAGCGTTGCTGCCGAACGCATGCCGCAGTTGATGCGGGCGGACCGGGGTGTCGAAACCGGCCCGGCGGGAGGCCGCGGTCATCAGCTCCCCGATCCCGTCCGGCCGCATCGGCGCCCCGATGCGGCCGCGGAACAGGTTGACGATCACGAAGTCGCTGTCCGCTGCACCCGGCACTCTCATGCGCTCGAACTCGTAGGTGTCAAACGCCTGCACGACAAGGAAATCCAGCGGCACGACCCGCTGCCGGCGGGACTTGGCCCACGCCCCGTTCGGGTTGTCCTCCCGACGCACGACGTGCAGATGCGCCCGAGCGACCTCGCACCCCAACCGGCGCGAATCCACCAGCAGGTGCACATCACTGCGACGCAGCCCGCACACCTCGCCGCGACGCAACCCAGCCCTGGCCATCAGCAGCACCACCAGCCTGTCTCGCGCGGACCGGCACGCGCGCAGCAGCGCGACGATCTGTTCGTCGGTGGCGCGGTCCACCGTCGTCTCCGGCTCCCGCAACCGATGCCGAGCCCGCATCCGCCACGCCATCCGGCCCTCCTCACCGCGCGCCTCCGCCGGCAGGTCGCGGTCGTCGGCCACCTCGTACAGCACCGACACCAACCCCGCCGGGCCCTGGCCGGACGCGACCGCATGCACCACCATCCCCCGCACCGCGGTCAGCACACCGTTGATCCGCGACGGGCAGCGCACCGCACCGGCACCCGGCCCCGCCACCACCACGCCCGACCCGGCGGCGTCGGTGCCGCCGGCCAGCGGTCCGGCGTGGGCCAGCCACGTCATGAACAACGCGAACTGCTCAACCCCGGCCTGCCAGGACCGGCCCGTCCCGGCGCACCAGCGCAGGAACAACGCGATCGCGTGCGCATACGCCTTCGTCGTGGACTCCGCCCCGTCGCGGCCGAACCGTTGATGCCGCAGAAACCCATCCGCAACACCGACTACCTGCAGATCCTCATCCAACACCGTCCAATACCGCTGCCCGGACGGCAACCTCACCGGAAACGCCCGCATGGTCTCTCGCTTTCAGGTCGACAGTCACAAAACGACTACCAGCCACGAGCACCACACCCCCGGAGAAACGCCGCACCACCCGCAAGATCACCCAGTTCGAGCGACATCATGCAACAGGTCGCTGACCCCCGGAGAAGGACTGCG
>NZ_LTCZ01000197.1:0-20411 GCF_001583455.1 Rhodococcus sp. LB1
CACGTCGATCGACGTGTCCGGCGGCAGGCCGAGGGAAACCAGGAAAGCGGTGGGCCGCGCCCCCATCGCCGCGACGTCGGCCGCGTTCTGTGCCACCGCTTTGCGGCCCACGTCCCGCGGCGACGACCAGTCGAGCCGAAAATGCCTGTCCTGCACCAGCATGTCGGCGGACACCGCCACCCGGCCGTCGTCCGCCCGGACGAGGGCGGCGTCGTCGCCGGGGCCGATCAGGGTGGACGGGGGCTGCACCCGTCCCTCCACCGCTCGGCCGATCACGGCGAACTCGCCGACGTCGGCGACGGTGAGGGGCGGGTTCGGGTCCGGGGAATCCGTGGGTGTGATGGTGTGCCTCCAGTGTCGGGTGGCCCGGGCAGCGGCTGTGGGTCCGGTCGACGGAATGTGCGACTGCGGTACCTTTTAGCTGTTGCCGGGACTTCTCGGCACGTGACCGATCAGCGCGCCGAAGCACCCGCGACTCTACCGAGATCATGCGGCGCGGAGCAGGGAAGGGCCGGAGCGAGAGTGCAAGCGTTCATCCTGATCCAGACCGAAGTCGGCAAGGCTGCGGCGATCGCGACCGAGATCGCGAAGATCACCGGAGTCCGGACCGCCGAGGACGTGGTCGGACCGTACGACGTCATCGTGCGGGTGTCCGCTGACGACGTCGCCCCCGTCGTCAAGGAGATCCGTCAGGTCTCCGGCATCACCCGCACCCTCACCTGCGATGTCCCCGAAAAGTCTGCGAACAAGAACTGAGCATGTCCGACCTCGAACCCGAACAGAGCACACCCGCCGGCAACTCCGACCCGGTTCCCGCGGAGCGGCGCAATCCCGCACTCATCGCGACGGCCGTGGCGCTTCCCGTGGCCCTGGTCATCGGCATCGTCGTCGCGGCGGTGTTCGCCGGCCGGAACCCGGTGAAGGAACCCGTGTCGCTGGGCCCCGTGCCCGCGCCCACATCCGGCTCCGCGGAGTGCGCCACCCTGATGGCGGGCCTCCCCGACGCGCTGGGCGACTACACACGCGCCGAACTCACCGAACCCGCACCCGAGGCGACCGCCGCGTGGCAGCCGGCCGAGGGCGAACCACTCGTCCTGCGTTGTGGTCTGGACCGTCCCGCGGAGTTCGATCAGGCTTCGCCGCTGCAGGTGATCGACGGAGTTCAGTGGTTCGAGATCTCGGGCGCGAGCGCCGGAATCGACGCGAGCAGCTATTTCGCCGTCGACCGCGGCGTGTACATCGGACTCACGGTTCCCACCGGGGTGGGACCGACGCCGCTTCAGGACATTTCCGGCGCGGTGTCGCGGGCGTTGCCGCAGAAACCCCTCGATCCGGCGCCTGTGGCGAATCCCTGAGCGCCGGACCGCCGTTTCTCTAGCGGAGGCCGATGCCGCGCGCGAGGGCGGTGTCGACCAGGGTCGAGACGAGGGTGCCGTAGTCGACGCCCACCGCACCCCACATGCGCGGGTACATCGAGATCGACGTGAATCCGGGCATCGTGTTGATCTCGTTGATCACCGGGCCGTCCTCGGTCACGAAGAAGTCGACGCGCGCGAGTCCCTGGCAGTCGAGCGCGGAGAACGCGCGCACCGCGAGTTCGCGGATCTCTTCGCTGACCGATTCGTCGAGTTTCGCGGGTACGTCGAACTCGCACACGTCGTCGAGGTATTTGCTGTCGAAGTCGTAGAACGCCTCGTCGTCGTCCGCACCTTCCGGCATCCGGATCTCGGCGATGACGCTGGCCCGCACGTCGCCGTCCGGGAACTCGAGGACTCCGCACTCGACCTCGCGGCCGACGATCCCGGATTCGACGATGACCTTCGGGTCGTGCAGACGGGCGTGGGCGATGGCGTCGTCGAGCCCGGCCCACTCGGCCACCCGGGTGATGCCGATCGACGATCCGCCGCGGGCCGGCTTCACGAATACCGGGAGGTGGAGGCGGGACTTCTGTTCGTCGGTCAGCGTGGTGGTGCCCGGGCGGAGGACGACCTGGAACCCGACGGGCAGGCCTTCCGCGGCGAGCAGCTTCTTCGTGAATTCCTTGTCCATACCGGCCGCGCTGGCGAGCACGCCGGGACCGACGTACGGGACACCTGCGAGTTCGAGCAGCCCCTGGATCGTGCCGTCCTCGCCGTAAGCGCCGTGCAGGACGGGGAAGACGACGTCGACCGAGGCCAGGATCTTGCCCGCTTCGCCGTCGTCGAGGGCGACGAGGTCGCCGGACCGCGTCGGGTCGGCGGTGAGGGCCAGTGCGGACCCGTCTGCGTCGACGCTGGGGAGTGCGCGGCCGCGGATGGCCAGCGTCTCGGGGTCGGTGGAGCCGAGGACCCACGAGCCCTCGGTGGTGATGCCGATCGGCACCACCTCGTACCGTTCCGGGTCGAGGTTCCTCAGGACGCTTCCGGCCGACACACAGGACACGGAATGCTCGTTGCTGCGGCCACCGAAGATGACGGCTACCCGGGTACGCGGTTTACTCACGACACAAACCGTACCGTCGCCGTGACACGCTCACCGCACCCACCTCTCCTCATATTTCCTTCGCCGACCTCACGACACGTCGGGTCCCGCACTCACAATGCGGACAGGGCCTGTTCGAGATCGGCGACGAGGTCTTCGGTGTCCTCGATTCCACACGAGATCCGCACGAATCCGTCGGGCACGGGGTCACCCCACCGGGCCCGGCGGTCGGCGGTGGTGTGGATGCCGCCGAAGCTCGTCGCAGGCACGAGGAGCTCACTTCCGGCCACGAGTCGGTGGAACTGTTCGGCGGAGTCCACCTCGAAGCTCACCAGCCCGCCGAATCGACGCATCTGACCGGCGGCGACGGCGTGTGCAGGATCTCCGGGCAGTCCCGGGTACCGGACGCGGTGAGCCGCCGGATGCGACTCGAGCAAGGCCGCGAGGGCGAGGGCGTTGGCGCACTGACGCTCGAATCTCAGACCGGCCGTCCCGAGACTCCGGTGGGCGAGCCACGTCTCGAACGGCCCCAGCACCGTGCCCGACAGCGCCCTCTCGCGTTCCATTCCGGCCAGGAAGTCGGCGTCCGACGCGGCGATGTACCCCATGAGGAGATCGCTGTGCCCGCTCAAAGTCTTTGTGCCGCTGGCGACTACCACGTCGGCGCCGAGTGCGAGCGGCTGCTGGCCGAGTGGGGTGGCGGTCGTGTTGTCCACCACGAGAACGGCGCCCGCGTTGGCGCACTGCTCGGACACGGCGCGCAGATCCACCACGTCGAGGGAGGGGTTGGCCGGAGTCTCGGCCACCACCACCGTCGTCCCCTCGGCGGACGCCAGCAGTGCGGCGGCCGCCTCGCCGGCCATGTCGGCGGTCCGCAGTTCGTGCACGGTGATGCCCATCGGCTCCAGGCGCTCCCGCGCGTACGCGCGCACCTGGTAATAACCGTCGGACGGAACGACGACGGTGTCACCGGCGGTGAGCAGACTCCTGAGCACGACGGTGACCGCCGACATCCCGGAGCCGACGACGAGTGCGCCCGCGGCGCCCTCGAGCGTCGCCAGCGCCGATTCGAGGTCGCGCCAGCCCGGATTGGAGGCACGCGCGTAGGTGTCGGACTCGGTTCCCTCGTCCGCGCTCAGCTGATACGGCGCAGCGAAAACCGGACCCCTCTGCATCGGTGAGCCGGGAACATTTTCTGCGGCAACGGCTTTGACGCAGCGGGTGGAATCACCACTCACGAGCTCACTCCGGCTTCGTGCGGCGGCCGAGCAGCTGACCGATCGCGTCCTGCACCACGAGGCCCTCGTGGCACACCCGGTGCACGGCATCGGTCAACGGCATCTCGACGTCGTAACTGGCGGCGAGAGCCCGCACCGACGAGCACGATTTGACGCCCTCGGCGACCTGACCGTGAGTGGCCGCCTGGGCACTCTCGATCGAACCACCCTGGCCGAGGCGTTCACCGAACGACCGATTGCGCGATAGGGGCGACGTGCACGTGGCAACCAGATCGCCCACTCCCGCGAGACCCGCGAGGGTGGCAGGTTTCGCACCGAGTGCTACTCCCAGCCGGATGATCTCGGCCAGACCGCGAGTGATGATGCTCGCAATCGTGTTCTCTCCCAAACCGATTCCCGATGCCATACCGCAGGCGAGGGCGATGACGTTCTTGCAGGCGCCGCCGATCTCGCACCCGATGACGTCCGAATTCGTGTACGGACGGAAGTATCCGGTGGCCGAGGCCTTCTGCAGTTCCAGCGCCCGCGTCGAATCCGTGCACGCGACGACCGTCGCCGCCGGCTGACCGATCGCGATCTCCCGGGCCAGATTGGGCCCGGACAGGACGGCGACCCGCCCGGGGTCTGCGCCGGTGACCTGGATGATCACCTGACTCATCCGCATGAGGGTGCCGGTCTCGATGCCCTTGGCGAGGCTCAGGAGGGTGGCGTTCTCGGGGATCATCGGACTCCAGACCTGCAAATTGTCGCGCAGGGACTGCGACGGCACCGCGAGGACGACGATGTCGGCGCCGTCGAGTGCGGCCCGCGCGTCGTCGGTGGCGGTCAACGACGGAGGCAGGGCGATGCCCGGCAGGTAGTCCGTGTTCTCGTGCCGCGACACGATCGACTCGGCGACCTCACCGCGTCGCGCCCACATGGTGACATCGGTCCCGGCGTCGGCCAGGACCTTCGCAAATGCAGTCCCCCATGAACCCGCTCCCAGTACCGCAGCCTTGCTCACACAGCCCCCTCGTCGTTCGTTACCCGATGCGTCGCCCACAGTATTGCCGATGCCGAGGTCGAGCGCCGCCCCGCTACCGAACTCGTTCGCTGCTCAGCCACGACCGGGCGTCCGGAGCACCACCCCGCGCGGGCTGGCAAGATATCCGCATGAGCACAGCGACCCGATCCGTGGCGCCGCGCGCGCACGTACTCGTCGCGGTGAAGGAACTCCACGCGGCCAAGACGCGGCTGTCGGGAGTCTTCGACACGGACGACCGCACCGGACTGGTGCTGTCGATGCTGCGCGACACTCTCGCCGTCGTCAGCGACGTCGCGACGGTCGTCGGTGTCACCGTGGTCACGCCGGACCCCGCGGTGGCGCGGCTCGCACGCAGTGTCGGCGCGCACGTCTACGCCGACCCCGCACCCGTGTCCGCCGAAGACCGGCCGGACGAGACCGGTACCGAGCACAGTCTCAACGCGGCGCTGTCGGCGGCGGCCGAGCACGTCCGCAGCAACGAGCGCGGAGTCGACGTCGTCGCACTCCAGGCCGATCTTCCGTCTCTGCGCGGCGGCGAATTCGGTGAAGCACTCGCCGCGGCGAGAACCGGCGGCAGGTCGGTGGTCGTCGATCATCACGGCACCGGAACCGCCGCATTGTTCTCCTGCGACCCGGAAATTCCGCTCGATCCCCGGTTCGGACCCGGATCGGCGAAGCGGCATCTCGAATCCGGGGCCCGTCCCCTCGACGGGCACTGGCCGGGTCTGCGGACCGACGTCGACACCGCCGACGATCTCGATGCCGCGCAGGCTCTCGGCGTCGGACCTGCGACGCGTGCCGCACTCGACGCGCTCGAACACACCGTCCCCTCGCGCTGCGGAAACGAGTAGGCAACGCACCCCGCGTGAATTTGCCCCATCGATTGTCCGCGGCCGAATTCTCGAGGGATGATCGTGGGGTGAGTAACCGAGAAGCACTCGACCAGCAGACCGACGTCGACGGAAAGAACGGAACCCGCGACGGCATCGTCACGGCGAATCCCACGAACGTTCCCATGGCGCCCCCCGCTGCCACGAGTGCCCTCACGAGCGCACTGACCGACGGGCTCCCCGAAGATCGTTACCTGAACCGCGAACTCAGTTGGCTCGATTTCAATGCCCGGGTTCTCGCCCTCGCCGAGGACACGTCGCTGCCGCTGCTCGAACGCGCCAAGTTCCTCGCCATCTTCGCGTCCAATCTGGACGAGTTCTTCATGGTCCGCGTCGCCGGACTCAAGCGCCGCGACGAGACCGGGCTGTCCGTCCGGTCCGCCGACGGTCTCTCCCCCCGTGAACAGCTCTCGCTGATCGCGACCCGGACCCAGGAGATCTCGGAGAAGGCCGCCCGGGTCTTCCTCGACTCCGTTCGTCCCGCGCTTGCCGCCGAAGGGATCTCCATCATCGGATGGGACGATCTCACCGACGACGACCGCGAGCGCCTGTCGGTGCATTTCCAGGACCAGATCTTCCCCGTACTCACTCCGCTCGCCGTCGACCACGCCCACCCGTTCCCGTACATCAGCGGCCTGAGTCTCAACCTCGCGGTGACGGTGAAGGATGCGGTCACCGGTGGCGAACACTTTGCGAGGGTCAAGGTTCCGGACAACGTGGGCCGGTTCGTCCGCGTCCGCCGCGACGAGACTCCCTCCTCCATCGACGCGTTCCTGCCCCTGGAAGATCTGATCTCCGCACACCTCGACATGCTGTTCCCGGGCATGGAGATCGTGGAGCACCATGCATTCCGGATTACACGCAACGCCGATTTCGAGGTCGAGGAAGACCGCGACGAAGATCTCCTGCAGGCGCTCGAGCGTGAGTTGGCCCGCCGCCGCTTCGGTTCACCGGTGCGACTCGAGGTCGCGGACGACATGACCGAGCACATGCTCGAACTCCTCCTGCGCGAACTCGACGTCGATCCCGGTGACGTCATCCAGGTACCCGGACTGCTGGATCTGTCGTGCCTCTGGCAGGTGTACGCGGTCGACCGGCCGGCCCTCAAGGACGCACCGTTCGTCCCGGCAACGCATCCGGCGTTCGGCGAGCGAGAAACGCCCAAGAGCGTCTTCTCCACCCTCCGCGACGGCGACGTCCTGGTCCACCACCCGTACGACTCGTTCTCCACGAGCGTCCAGCGCTTCATCGAACAGGCTGCGGCCGACCCCCAGGTTCTGGCGATCAAGCAGACTCTCTACCGCACTTCCGGCGACTCCCCCATCGTCGACGCGTTGATCACCGCCGCCGAGGCGGGCAAACAGGTTGTGGCACTGGTCGAGATCAAGGCGCGATTCGACGAGCAGGCGAACATCAAATGGGCCCGCAAGCTCGAACACGCGGGGGTGCACGTGGTGTACGGACTGGTCGGGCTCAAGACCCACTGCAAGACGTGCCTCGTCGTCCGCCGCGAAGGGTCCACCATCCGGCGTTACTGCCACATCGGTACCGGCAACTACAACCCGAAGACCGCCCGGCTGTACGAAGACATCGGCCTGCTCACCGCGGCACCCGAGATCGGCGCAGACCTCACCGACCTGTTCAATTCCCTCACCGGCTACTCGCGGAAGACGCAGTACCGCAACCTCCTCGTCGCGCCGTACGGCGTGCGCCGGGGAATCATCGAGCGGATCGACGGTGAGATCGCGCACAAGCTGCGGGGCGAGGACGCCGGAATCCTGCTGAAGGCCAACGCCTTGGTCGACGAACAGGTGATCGACTCGCTCTATCGCGCATCCAAGGCCGGTGTGCCCGTCGAGATCGTCGTGCGTGGCATCTGCGCCCTCAAACCCGGAGTTCCCGGCCTGAGCGAGAACATCCACGTCCGGTCGATTCTCGGACGTTTCCTCGAGCATTCCCGCGTCTTCCATTTCCGCGGCGCCGACGAATTCTGGATCGGCAGCGCAGACATGATGCACCGCAACCTCGACCGACGCGTCGAGGTCATGGCGCAGGTGAAAGATCCTCGACTCACCGCTCAGATAGGCGAGATCGTCGATTCCGCGCTCGATCCCGTCACGCGGTGCTGGGTGCTCGGGGCCGACGGCCGGTGGGTTCCGTCGCCTGCCCACGGCGAGGAGGTTCGCGACCACCAGGAGGCCATGATGCGCAAACGAATGGGCACCGGATCCTGATCGCGGCGAATCCGCGGAAGAAGGAAGGAACTCGGTGAGCAGTTCACCCGGCAAACCGGTCAAAGCCAATATCTTCGCCGCGGGCGCCGTGCTGTGGCGAAAATCTCCCGGCAATCCCGACGAGATCGAGATCGCGCTCATTCACCGGCCCAAATACGAGGACTGGTCATTTCCCAAGGGAAAGCTCGACCCCGGCGAGACCGCCGTGGTGGCCGCACTGCGTGAGGTGGAAGAAGAGACGGGAATTCGCGGGCGTCTCGGCCGGCATCTCGGCGCGTTGACGTATCCGATTCCGGGCCACCGCCGATTGAAACGAGTCGAATACTGGGCTGCAGAAGCCCGCGCCGGCGAATTCGTCTCCAACAGCGAAGTGGACGAAATGCGGTGGCTTCCCGTATCCGAGGTCGCCGATCAGCTGTCGTATCCCATGGATCGCAAGATGCTCCGTCGATTCACGGCTCAGCCACCCGACACCGCGACCGTGCTACTGGTCCGGCACGCCAAGGCTGGAAGCCGGAAACGGTACAAGGGTGACGACACCACCCGGCCCCTGGATGCGAACGGCCAACTCCAGGCCGAAGCGCTCGTCGCGCAGCTCGAGGCGTTCGGAGCCACGGACATCACGTCGGCCGACCGGACGCGGTGCACACAGACGGTCGAGCCGCTGGCACGCGCGTTGGACACGACCGTCCGGTTGGATCCGCTGCTGTCCGAGGAGAGTTACACCGCCGACCCGGTGGCCACTCGCACACGGGTCCGCAAGATCGCCGCTCTCGGCGGAGTTCAGGTGATCTGCAGTCAGGGTGGCGTCATTCCCGATCTGCTCGACTGGTGGGCGGAGATCGACGGCATCGCGCTTCCCCCGGCGCGGAACCGAAAGGCGAGCACCTGGGTGCTCTCGCTGTCCGGTGGCAAACTCATCGCCGCCGACCATATCGACAGTCCGCTGCCTCCCACCCGGAAGGACTGATAGCCGCCGGCCGGAGTTCACCGGGACACCAGGAGAACACAGACAGGCGCCAACCCCCAGGGTCGGCGCCTGTCTGTGTTCGGGCAGTCCTGTGTGCGCTGTATTACTTGGCGCGCTTCGCGGGAGCCTTCTTTGCTGCGGTCTTCTTGGCTGCAGTCTTGGCCGGAGCCTTCTTGGCCGCGGTCTTCTTGGCAGCCACGGTCTTGGCCGGAGCCACCTTCTTCGCCACGGTCTTCTTTGCAGCCGTGGTCTTGGCCGGAGCCTTCTTGGCCGCAGTCTTCTTGGCAGCCACGGTCTTGGCCGGAGCTGCCTTCTTGGCTGCGGTCTTCTTGGCAGCCGTCTTCTTGGCAGCAGCCTTCTTGGCGGCGGCCTTGGTGGCGGGTGCCGCTGCACCGCGCTTGACTGCCGGACCGGTGGCCGGAAGCTTCTGGCCGCCAGCGATAACCGCCTTGAACTGAGCGCCCGGGCGGAACGCCGGCACCGACGTCGGCTTGACCTTGACGGTCTCACCCGTGCGCGGGTTACGTGCGACACGTGCCGCGCGACGACGCTGCTCGAAGACACCGAAACCGGTGATGGTCACGCTGTCGCCGCGGTGCACTGCCCGGACGATCGTGTCCACGACATGCTCGACAGCTTCCGTTGCCGTGCGCCTGTCCGTGCCCAGTTTCTCGGTCAGAACATCGATGAGCTCTGCCTTATTCATTGAAATTCCTCCGCGAACTAATGGTCCATCATCGGACCGACTACGAACTACGGTAAACCTGAATACCGCAGGAGTCTATGTGCCACGCCAATTCTCATACAACGCGGCACCATTCTCAGGAACTTATTATCTGGCAGACAGGGCTCCGATTCCAACTTTCAGTCGGCCGGAGTGGGCTCCGGAAGAGTCGCAGGTTTCCAAGAAGGCCTTGACTTTTCGAACTCGGAAATGGCTTCTACCTGCCGTAATGTCAATCCGATGTCGTCCAGACCCTCGATCAGACGCCACCGCGTGTAGTCATCAATCGCAAAGGGCACCACGGTGGTTCCGGCCGTCACAGTCTTGTTCTCGAGGTCGACAATCAATTCGAGACCGGGCTGCTCGTCGAGCAACTTCCAGAGCAGTTCGACGTCCGACTGGGCCACCTGAGCGGCCAGCAGACCGGCCTTGCCGGCGTTGCCTCGGAAGATGTCCGCGAAGCGAGACGCGATCACGACCCGAAATCCGAAGTCGGATAGCGCCCACACGGCGTGCTCCCGGGAGGAGCCCGTGCCGAAATCGGGCCCGGCCACCAGAACGCTGCCCTTGTCGTACGGGGCAAGGTTCAGAACGAAGTTCGGATCGTTTCGCCACGCGGCGAACAGACCGTCCTCGAAACCGGTGCGGGTCACTCGTTTCAGGTAGACCGCCGGAATGATCTGGTCCGTGTCCACGTTGGATCGCCGCAGCGGAACGCCGATACCTTTGTGTGTGCTAAAGGATTCCATCGAAAAATCTCCTAAATTCCTTGGGTCCTAGGCCAGATCTGTCGGCGCGGACAGTGTTCCCCGGACTGCGGTCGCGGCGGCGACCAGCGGCGAAACCAGGTGAGTCCGGCCGCCCTTGCCTTGACGGCCTTCGAAATTGCGGTTGGACGTGGACGCCGAACGCTCGCCGGGCGCGAGCTGATCCGGGTTCATCCCGAGGCACATCGAGCACCCCGCCTGCCGCCATTCGGCGCCCGCGGCGGTGAAGATCTCGCCGAGACCCTCCTTTTCGGCCTGCGCGCGAACGCGCATCGAGCCCGGCACGATCAGCATCCGGACCCCGTCGGCGACGTGGCGGCCGCGCAACACGTCGGCCACGGCCCTCAGATCCTCGATCCGGCCGTTGGTGCACGAACCCACGAAAACTGTGTCGATCGCCACCTCACGCAAGGGAGTTCCGGCTTCGAGACCCATGTAGGTCAACGCCTTCTCCGCGGCGTGACGCTCGCTCTCGTCCACGATCTCGGCCGGATTCGGCACGGCCTCGCCGAGCGGCAGGCCCTGCCCCGGGTTGGTGCCCCAGGTCACGAACGGCGTCAGCGAGCTCGCGTCGATGTGGACCTCGTTGTCGAAAACCGCGCCCTCGTCGGTCTTCAACTGCTCCCAGGCCTCCACCGCGGCGTCCCAGTCGGCACCCTTCGGCGCGTGGGGTCGTCCCTTGATGAACTCGTAGGTGATCTCGTCGGGGGCGATCATGCCTGCTCGCGCACCCGCCTCGATGGACATGTTGCAGACGGTCATCCGCGCTTCCATCGACATCTTCCGGATCGCTTCGCCGCGGTACTCCAGGACGTAGCCCTGGCCTCCACCCGTTCCGATCTTCGCAATGACAGCCAAAATGAGATCTTTACTCGTCACGCCTTCGGGCAATTCGCCGTCGACGGTGATCGCCATCGTCCGGAAAGGACGCAACGACAACGTCTGCGTCGCCATGACGTGTTCGACCTCACTGGTGCCGATACCCATCGCGAGCGCGCCGAACGCGCCGTGGGTGGACGTGTGGCTGTCACCGCACACCACGGTCATGCCGGGCTGGGTGAGACCGAGCTGGGGTCCGACGACGTGGACGATGCCCTGATCGATGTTTCCCATCGGGTGCAGCCGGACACCGAATTCCTCACAGTTGCGCCGCAGCGTGTCCACCTGAGTCTTGGACACGGGGTCTGCGATCGGCTTGTCGATGTCGACGGTGGGGACGTTGTGGTCCTCGGTGGCGATCGTCAGGTCGGGCCGGCGCAGTGGGCGCCCCGCCAGCCGGAGTCCGTCGAATGCCTGCGGACTCGTCACTTCGTGAACGAGATGCAGGTCGATGTAGATGAGGTCGGGGTTGTCTCCCTCACCCCGGACCACGACGTGGTCTTCCCACACCTTCTCTGCCAGGGTGCGTGCTTTCTCCGCCATCTTCTCCACCTCTGTGTGTCTTCTCGCACCGCGGGCATCGGGCCGGTCCGCCGTGCGCTTGATGTCGTTACCCTCTTCCCGGACACGCACTCGACGTGAGGCGAAGGTGCGCTATGATCCCAGTATGCGAGAAAGTGGTATCGACCTATGAGACAGCATAGCGGCATCGGGGTCCTTGACAAAGCGGTGGGCGTGCTGCATGCCGTGGCCGAGAAGCCCTGCAGCCTCACCGAACTGTGCTCGCGCACCGGACTCCCCCGCGCCACCGCCCACCGGCTGGCCGTCGGGCTCGAGGTCCACCGCCTCCTGACCCGTGACTCCGACGGGCTGTGGTGCCCCGGTCCCGGCCTCGCCGAACTCGCTGCAACGGCTAACGATCCGCTCGTCTCGGCGGCGGCGCTCGTCCTTCCGCGACTGCGCGAGATCACCGGTGAGAGCGTGCAGCTGTACCGCAGGGAAGGCACGCAGCGCATCTGTGTGGCGGCGATGGAGCCGCCCACGGGCCTCCGCGACACCGTTCTCGTCGGGGCACGACTGCCGATGAGCGCCGGCTCGGGCGCCAAGGTCCTTCTCGCCTGGGCCGACCCACAGACTCAGCGCGCGATTCTCCCCGACGCGGCGTTCGGCGAACGCGTGCTGCTCGAAGTCCGCAGACGTGGCTGGGCACAGAGTGCCGCCGAGCGGGAACCCGGTGTCGCCAGTGTCGCCGCACCCGTGCGGGATGCCGGCGGCGCTGTCATCGCAGCGATTTCGGTGTCCGGACCCATCGACAGAATGGGCAGGCGCCCCGGGGCCCGGTGGGCGGCCGACCTGCTCGCCGCCGCGGAGGCGTTGCACAAGAGACTCTGACCACTCACGACCGACGTTCACCGCGACAGGAGAAGCCGATGGGGAAGAACCAACGATCGCAGATCACGATGACGGATTCGGAGATCGCCGAATTCGTAGATCGGAGCCGGATCGCCACGCTCGCAACGGTGGCAGCGGACGGCAGACCTCATCTGGTCGCCATGTGGTACGCCGTGATCGACGGCGAGATCTGGTTCGAGACGAAGTCGAAATCGCAGAAGGCGGTCAACCTGCGCCGTGACGATCGGGTCACCGTCCTGATCGAGGACGGCCAGACGTACGACACCCTGCGCGGAATTTCCATCGAGGGCCGGGCGGAGATCGTGGAGGACCCGGACGCGATGTTCGCGGTCGGGGTCAGCGTGTGGGAACGCTACACCGGGCCCTACACCGACGATCTGCGTCCCGCCATCGATCAGCTGCTGTACAAGCGGGTTGTCGTGCGGATCGTTCCCGAGCGCATCAGGAGCTGGGATCACGCCAAGCTCGGCATGCCCGCGATGCCGGTGGGCGGGACCACGGCCGCGTACCTGGAGACGGCCGACCGCCGCGCCTGATCCCGGGCCGGAAAAACGGGAGCATTCTCGGTGCCCTCGGCGTAGCTTCACAGAGTGAACCGACTACCCGAGGGAGTTCACCATGACTGACGCCAGTAACGAGGACACGAAAAAGAAATTCCGCGAAGCACTCGAGCGGAAGAATCATCAGGCCGGGCTGTCCACCGATCACAAGGACGGACATTCCAAGGCGCACGAGGCCCACGGCCCTGCCGACCACAAACGCGAATTCCGCCGCAAGACCGGATAAACGACACATCGTCCGAATAAAGAGAAACACCCTCCAATTTCTTGGAGGGTGTTTCTTTTTGTAGCCCCGACGGGATTCGAACCCGCGCTACCGCCTTGAGAGGGCGGCGTCCTAGGCCGCTAGACGACGGGGCCAGGAACTTTGTCTTGCTTTGGAAGCTCAGCAAGCATAGCTTCCAGAAGTTCGGAGTCAAAATTGGCCGAACTTCCGCTGGGGTACCAGGACTCGAACCTAGAATGGCGGTACCAGAAACCGCTGTGTTGCCAATTACACCATACCCCAATGGCCGTTCTCGAACCGCTGAGCTTCTGGGCTCTGCGGCCCGCCTCGGGCCGAAGAAGAGATTACCAGCCTACTGCCGGGATTTACCAAATCGTATGGTCAGAGGCTGTTTTTGCGCCCTTTTCGGCCCGAGAGCGGCGTTCTAGCCGGCGATGCCGGCCCGCGCAGAGCGCAGCCGGGACAGCGAAACGTCGCGTCCGAGCAGTTCCATCGATTCGTAGAGCGGCGGGCTGATGTGCGAGCCCGTGACGGCCACCCGCACCGGAGCGAACGCCTTACGTGGCTTGAGGCCCAGTTCGTCCACGAGAGCGGTCTTGAGGGCCTCTTCCAGTGAGGCCGCATCCCACGCCTCGACTGCGTCCAGCGACGCGAGGGCGGCGTCCAGAACGGGTGCGGAGTCGGCGCCCAGGTTCTTGGCAGCGGCGGCAGGATCGATCGCGAAGTCGGCCTCGTCGACGAACAGGAACTTCAGCAGGTCCCAGGCGTCGGACAGGACAACGATGCGCGTCTGAACCAGTTCGGCAGCGGTCGCGAAGACGGACTCGTCCACGGTCTCCCCGAGATGGCCGTGGAGCGTCAGGAACGCGCGCAGGCGCGCCGCGAAATCAGCGGGCTCGAGCAGCCGGATGTGCTCGGCGTTGATCGCGTCGGCCTTTTTCTGGTCGAACCGGGCCGGATTGGAATTGACCTTGGAGATATCGAAGGCGGCGACCATCTCGTCCAGCGAGAACACGTCGTGGTCGTCGGAAATACCCCAGCCCAGCAGCGCCAGGTAATTCAACAGTCCCTCGGGGACGAAACCGCGATCGCGATGGATGAAGAGATTCGACTCGGGGTCGCGCTTGGACAGTTTCTTGTTGCCCTGTCCCATGACGAACGGCAGATGCCCGAACTTCGGAGTGAACTCGGCCACGCCGATCCGCTGCATTGCCTCGTAGAGGGCGAGCTGCCGCGGCGTCGACGACAGCAGGTCCTCGCCGCGCAGGACGTGTGTGATCTTCATCAACGCGTCGTCGACGGGGTTGACCAACGTGTACAGCGGAATCCCGTTGCCGCGGGTGAGGGCGAAGTCGGGAACGGTTCCGGCCTTGAACGTCGTCTCGCCGCGCACGAGGTCGTCCCACGTCAGGTCGTGGTCCGGCATCCGGAGGCGGACCACGGGTTTGCGGCCCTCGTCGAGGAACGCCTGCCGCTGCTCCGGTGTCAGATCACGATCGAAGTTGTCGTAGCCGAGCTTGGGATCGCGGCCGGCCGCCTTGTGCCGCTCCTCGACCTCCTCGGGTGTCGAGAACGACTCGTACGCCTCGCCCGCCGCGAGCAACTTCGCGACGACGTCCAGATGCAGGTCCCGTCGCTGGGACTGACGGTAGGGCTCGTACGGTCCCCCGACCTCCGGGCCCTCGTCCCAGTTCAATCCGAGCCAGCGCAGCGCGTCCAGGATCGCCTGGTACGACTCCTCGCTGTCACGGGCAGCATCGGTGTCCTCGATGCGGAACACGAACGACCCACCGTTGTGTCGGGCGAACGCCCAGTTGAACAGGGCGGTTCGGACGAGCCCCACGTGCGGGGTTCCGGTGGGCGACGGGCAGAAACGGACGCGAACTTCGCTTGTGGTCATGGCTCACTTGGGTCGACGCTGGGAAAACGGACTCCTACAGGCTAGTCCGCTCCCGATTTCGACACGAGAGCCGTCAGCGCTTGGCAGTCACCGGGTTGGTGAGGGTGCCGATGCCACCGATGGTCACGCTCACGCTCTGGCCGTCGACGATCGGACCGACGCCTTCGGGGGTGCCCGTGAGGATGACGTCGCCCGGGAGCAGCGTCATGACAGCCGACACCCATTCTATGATCTTCGAAATGTCGTGCAGCAGAAGCGAAGTGTTGCTCCGCTGCTTCACCACTCCGTCCACCTCGGTGGTGATGTCGACGTCGGAGGCGTCGAGCCGGGTCTCGATCCACGGTCCCAGTGGACAGAACGTGTCGTGGCCCTTCGCCCGCGTCCACTGCCCGTCGTGGCGCTGGTGGTCGCGGGCCGACACGTCGTTGGCGGCCGTGTACCCGAGCACCACGTCGAGAGCCTTGGCAGCGGGCACGTCCTTGCAGGGGCGGCCGATGACGACCGCGAGTTCTCCTTCGTAATGAACTTCATTGGAGGACTTCGGCAGGACGATTGCGGCGTCGGGGCCCACGATCGAGGTGTTGGGCTTGAGGAAGATCACAGGATCGGCAGGCGCCTCTCCCCCCATCTCGGCGGCGTGGGCGGCGTAGTTCTTTCCGATCGCGACGACCTTGCTCGCGAGGATCGGGGCCAGCAGTCGCACATCGGCGAGCGGCCAGCTCCGGCCGGTGAAAGTGGGGGTGCCGAAGGGGTGCTCGGCGATCTCCTTCGCGATCCGGGACTCCTCGTCCCCCTCGATACTGACGAACGCAACACCATCGGGACTTGCCACTCGACCAAGACGCATGGCGCCGAGTCTATCGGCCCCGGTTCACCGCCGTACCGGGACGCCGGGGGACGCGAGGTATAGACTCCGCATGTTCCCCAATATATGAGACTTCAATCCTAGATATTGAGATGACATGACTGCATCGATCGACACGCCGTCCGCCGTCGGAACTGCCCGCAGATGGTGGATGCTCGCCCTCGGGATGTTCGCCCAGGCCGCACAGGCGGTCTTCGTCAACGGCGTCGCCTTCCTGATCCCCGAACTCCAGGAGAACCACGGGCTCAGCCTCGCCCGCACCGGACTCCTCGTCGCCGCACCCACCCTCGGAGTCATGCTGACGCTGATCGCGTGGGGCGCCCTGGCCGACCGCTACGGCGAACGCCGAGTGCTGGCCGCCGGAATGGCGGCCACAGCGGCCGCGGGAATCGGCGCGGCCCTGTCCGGATCGCTCACGGCCACCGCAGCCTTCCTGCTGCTCGGCGGCATGGCGGCGGCCTCGGCGAACGCCGCGAGCGGGCGCGTCGTCGTCGGATGGTTCCCGCCCGAGCGCCGCGGACTGGCGATGGGTATCCGGCAGATGTCGCTGCCGCTGGGCATTGCCTGCGCTGCGCTGACGCTCCCCTCGGTCGCACACGACCACGGCATCGGATGGGCGCTCGCGCTGCCCGCTGCCCTGTGCGCGACTGCCGCGCTGGCCTGTGCACTCTGGGTGGTCGATCCGCCCCGGCCGAGCCGAAGCGCCGCGGAGGATCTCGGCATGCTCGCGAATCCGTATCGCGACAGCGGAACACTGTGGCGCATCCACGCCGTCTCGGTGCTGCTCGTCGTGCCCCAGTACACGGTATGGACGTACGCGCTCGTGTGGTTGATCTCCGAAAGACATTGGGAAGCAACGGCGGCAGGCCTGATCGTGACAGTCGCCCAGATCCTCGGCGCGTTCGGCCGGATGGGAGTCGGTTTCTGGTCCGACGTGGTGGGCAGTCGCATGCGTCCGCTTCGCTGGGTCGCCGTCGCAGGCGGAGTGTCGATGGCGGCGCTCGCCGTGACGGATGCGCTGGACTCGCCGCTGGCGATCGCGGCGCTGCTGACGGCGTCCGTCGCGACCGTGGCACCGAACGGCCTCGCCTTCACCGCCGTCGCCGAGATCGCGGGTCCGTTCTGGGGCGGGCGCGCGCTCGGCGTCCAGAACACCGGTCAGTTCGTCGCGGCCTCGATCGTTCCCCCGGTGTTCGGCGCACTGATCGGAATCGTCGGCTTCCCGGTGACTTTCGCCATAGCTGCGGGATTTCCGGCCGCCTCGATACCACTGATCCCCGTGGCCCGGTCCGAAGACCGGGCCACGGGGATCGAGGGAGACAAGATCGAATCGCGGTCCTAGAGGGCGGCGGCGATCCGGTCGCCGACCTCCGACGTGACGACCTTCGAGTCACCGCGGGACGCCAGATCGGCCTCGACGGCAGCTTCGATGCGCGCGGCATCGCCGTCCCGGCCGAGGTGACGCAGCAGCAGCGCCGCGGACAGGATGGCCGCCGTGGGATCCGCGATCCCCTGGCCGGCGATGTCCGGGGCGCTGCCGTGCACCGGCTCGAACATCGACGGGTTGGTCCCCGACGCGTCGATGTTCCCCGACGCCGCCAGTCCGATGCCTCCCGTGACCGCACCCGCGAGGTCGGTGATGATGTCGCCGAACAGGTTGTCCGTGACGATCACGTCGAAGCGTGACGGATCGGTGACCATGTAGATGGTGGCCGCGTCGATGTGGCAGTACGCCGTCTCCACGTCCGGGTATTCGGCCGACACCGTCTCCACGGCACGCGTCCAGATCGCACCGGCGTTGGAGAGGACGTTCGTCTTGTGGATCAGGGTGACGTGCTTACGCCGGGTCTGCGCGAGCGCGAACGCGTAACGCACCACCCGCTCGGCACCGAACCACGTGTTGATCGACACCTCGGTCGCGATCTCGTGCGGGGTGCCGACGCGGATCGCGCCACCGTTGCCGGTGTACGGACCCTCGGTGCCCTCGCGCACGACCACGAAATCGATGTCCGGCTGCGCCGCGAGCGGCGACTTCGATCCCGGATAGAGCTGCGAGGGACGCAGATTCACGTGATGATCCAACGCGAATCGCATGTTCAGCAGCAGACCCCGCTCGAGCACACCCGGCGTCACCGACGGGTCGCCGATGGCGCCCAGCAGGATCGCGTCGTGCTCGCGGATAGCCGCGAGATCGGCGTCCGGGAGGAGCTCCCCGGTGGCGTTGTATCGACGGGCACCGAGGTCGTACTCGGTGGTCTCGAGATCGGGTACGAGCTTCCGCAGCACCTTCAGCGCCTCGGCCGTGACCTCGACACCGATGCCGTCACCCGGAATGACCGCAAGCTTCATGAACGCCTCACTTCACATAGAGCTGTGCGCGTGCCACGACAACGGGGGTCGTGACACGCGCACAGTGGGGATTAGGCCAGGTTGACGAGCTCGATCTTGGTGGCACCGACGGCGGTGGAGATCGCGTCCCGCACCTCGCTCGGCACCTCCCGGTCGACGCGGAGGAGGATGGTCGCACCCTCGCCCTCGGCGTCCTGGCTGAGCTGCGCAGCCTGGATGTCGATGCCGGCGTTGCCGAGCTGCGTGCCGATCTTGCCCAGCGCGCCGGGCTGATCGGTGTAGTTGACCACCAGGTTGAGACCCTCGGCGCGCAGTTCGAAGTTGCGGCCGTTGATGTTGACGATCTTCTCGACCTGCTGCGGGCCGGTCAGCGTGCCCGAGACGTTGATGACACTGCCGTCGCCGAACACGGCGCGCAGGTCCACCACGCTGCGGTGGTTGGGGCTCTCGGCGGCCTTGGTGACCTCGGCCGTGACGCCGCGCTCTTCCGCGAGTGCGGGAGCGTTGACGAACGTGACCGCGTCCTCGATGACGGCGGAGAACACACCACGCAGAGCCGAGAGCGCGAGCACCTCGACGTCCTCGGAGGCGAGCTCACCGCGCACGTCGACGGAGAGGTTGACGGGCAGTTCACCCGACAGGGCGCCGATGAGCACACCCTGCTTGCGGACGATCTCGAGCCACGGGGCAACTTCCTCGCCCACGGCGCCACCGGACACGTTGACGGCGTCGGGAACGAAATCGCCTGCGAGAGCGAGCAGTACAGACTTCGCGACGTCGGTTCCGGCGCGGTCCTGCGCCTCGCTCGTGGACGCACCGAGGTGCGGAGTCACGACGACCTCGGGCAGGTCGAACAACGGGCTGTCGGTGCAGGGCTCGGTCTCGAACACGTCGAGGCCCGCGGCGCGCACGTGACCCGACTTGATGGCCTCGGCCAACGCGGCCTCGTCGATCAGACCGCCTCGGGCAGCGTTGACGATGACGACGCCCTTCTTGGTCTTCGCCAGGTTCTCCGTGCCGAGCAGTCCCTTGGTCTCGGGAGTCTTGGGGAGGTGCACGGAGATGAGGTCGGCGCGCTCGAGCAGTTCGTCGAGGGTGACGAGCTCGATGCCGAGCTGCGCGGCACGGGCGGCCGACACGTAGGGGTCGTACGCGATGACGTGCGTCTCGAACGCGGCGAGACGCTGCGCGAACAGCTGGCCGATCCGGCCGAGGCCGACGACACCGACGGTCTTGCCGAAGATCTCGACACCGTTGAACTTGCTGCGCTTCCATTCGCGGTCGCGCAGGGTGGCATCGGCAGCGGGGATCTGGCGGGCGGTGGCGAGCATCAGCGCGACGGCGTGCTCAGCGGCCGTGTGGATGTTGGACGTCGGGGCGTTGACGACCATGACACCGCGCTCGGTGGCGGCGGGCACGTCGACGTTGTCGAGGCCGACGCCGGCGCGGGCGACGATCTTGAGCTTGGTACCGGCCGCCAGGACCTCGGCGTCCACGGTGGTGGCGGAACGGACGAGGATCGCGTCGGCCTCGGGCACCGCCGCGAGCAGGGCCGGTCGATCAGGTCCGTCGACCCATCGCACCTCCACACCGTCGCCCAATGCCTCGACGGTGGACGGCGCGAGCTTGTCGGCGATCAGAACTACAGGACGGCCTGGCTGGCTCACGTGCAAACTCCCTGAGTAGGTGGGTGTGGGGGTGTTTTAACCACACACAGCTTAGTCCGCCCTCACAGGGAAACCGCATCCTGGTCTGCGATACCACATAGTGGACGCCTGCAACAACGGAATCGGACACGAAACAACACCGGCCCGATGTCACATCGGGGGCCTCTGACGAGACCGATGCGACATCGGGCCGGCGGTTGGTGGAACTGTAAAGCAGTGAAACCTAGGCGGTTTCGGTGATCGGG
>NZ_LTCZ01000198.1:0-17241 GCF_001583455.1 Rhodococcus sp. LB1
ACGTCGATCCGACGTCGATGACCACGAACGCCGATCCCGCCATCCGCCTGCTGGGTGATGCCGGGACCGCGGTGTCGCAACTGCTCGACGCCACGAAGACGCGCGAGGATCCCGGTGCCCACGAGCGGGCCGCGTCGCTCCGACGGGGGCTGCGGGCCGATGCCGCCGCCGAAGGCGCTCCGTGGCTCGACATGATGGCCGCCATCGCGCCGGTCGTCGACGAATCCACGGTGATCGCCGGGGACAGCACGATGGCCTGCTACTACGGTGCACTGTCGAACCTCACCGTGCACCGCCCCGGCGGATTCCTGTACCCGACGGGACAGGGAACGCTGGGATACGGGTTGCCCGCGGCGATCGGCGCGTCCGTGGCCGACCCGAACGCACGGGTCCTGGCGATCCTCGGCGACGGCGGGGTGATGTTCACGCTTCCCGAGCTCGCGACCGCCGCGCAACTCCGATTGCCGCTGCCCGTCGTCGTCGTCGACAACGGCGGGTACGGCGAGATCCGCAACGAGATGGCGGACCGCGGCGACACCGTCCACTCTGTCGCGCTCGGCGGCATCGACTTCCCCGCCGTGGCGCGGGCGATGGGATGTCACGGACGAGCCGTCGAGTCCCCTGCGGCGCTGACGGACGCGATCACGGCGGCGTTCGGCGCGGATCGCCCGACTCTCCTGTACATCCGTGAGAACAGCAGGGCAACGCAGCAGGGGTGACGGCTACGCTGGTTCGGCCGAACTCTCGACTACGGTCTCTGTAGACGAGACGTCACATCCTAGGAGTTGAGAGCGCGATGCCACGCCCCAGCGTTGAAGCGGAACGTCGAGAACAGATCCTTCAAGCGACGTGTGAAGCCATCGCCGAACTCGGCTTCCGCGCCGTCCGGATCGCCGACGTCGCGGCACGGGCCGGGGTGAGCAACGGGACGATCCACTACTACTTCGATTCCAAGGATGCGCTGCTCCATGCGGCGTTCCAGTTCAACTTCGAGCACTCGCTGGAACGTCGGCGATGGATCATGGAGAAGAGCGACGTCCCGCTCGTGCGGCTCCACCGGCTCGTGGAGTCGTACCTTCCCGCCGGGCCGGAGACGATCACGGCCTGGCGGGTGTGGGTGGAGCTGTGGGCGTCCGCACTCGGCAACGTCGAACTCCAGGAACTGAACGACACCGTGTACGGAGAGTGGCGCGGGGTGGTCCGGGAGACCGTCGAGGCCGGCGTCGAACAGGGCGCTCTGCGGGTGAAGGACCCCGGGGCCGCCACCGACATGCTCCTCGGTCTTCTCGA
This sequence comes from Rhodococcus sp. LB1, assembly GCF_001583455.1. Classification (NCBI taxonomy): domain Bacteria; kingdom Bacillati; phylum Actinomycetota; class Actinomycetes; order Mycobacteriales; family Nocardiaceae; genus Rhodococcus; species Rhodococcus sp. LB1. The sequence goes on from NZ_LTCZ01000198.1 coordinate 1,291, forward strand.
CGGCCTCGCGATCCAGGTGCTCACCGGTTCCACCCTGATGACTCCGACGCGGATGCGGTCCGTGTGCGACGACTTCATCGACGCCATCACCGTCGACAAGCACCGGGTCGCGTCGACCGCCCGCACACGCACCACGAAGTAGCCGTCAGAGCGCCGATGCGACGGTGAGCCCTTCCAGCACAGCTTCTTCCACGGTGCGCGGCGACAAGCAGTCGCCGACGGCATGGATCCGCTCCCGCGGAAACCCGTCGACCTCCAGCAGGTCGTTGACCGACGCATGCCCCTGGGCGAGAACGACTGCGCTGACACCGTCGACCAGCACGGGCCGTTCGGTGAGCGTGTGCTGCAGATAGGCCGTGCCGTCGTCCGCGCCGCGCAAGCGGACGTTGGGAAGGATCTCGATCTTCGCCTCCACCGCCGCAGCCACCATGGCGTTCCGCACGTACTGCTGGAGATGTTCGCCCGCAGCGTATCCGGTGACGGCGAGCGTGACGCGGTGGCCGAGCCGGGCGAGGTGGTTCGCGACACCGAGCCCGATCCAGTCGCCGCGCCAATCGGCGACGAGAACCCTGCCTGCGGGGAGTGTGCGCCCGCGGATCACGTCCCACGCCTCCACCACGTGCGGCTCGTCGAGGGTCTCGATCTCGGGACGGAACGGCCTCGCACCGGTCGCGACGATCAACTCGTCGGGTTGCTCCGACCTGACCAGTCCGGGATCGACCGTCGTCCCGGTCACGAACCGGACTCCGGCCCGGCGCGCCTCACCCTCCAGGTTGGTGACGGCGCCACCGAACTCGCTCCTGCCCGGCAGCAGTTCGGCCAGCAGCACCTGGCCTCCCACCCGGGACGCCGCCTCGTACAGGGTCACCCGGTGCCCACGTTCCGCGGCTACCGCGGCCGCTTTCAGCCCACCCGGTCCGCCGCCGATCACCATGACGCTCTTCGGCCGGCGCGTGATCTGCAGAGTTCCGAACCGAACTTCGCGGCCGGTCTCCGGATGCTGGATGCACGAGATCGCGCACCCTCGCTGGAAATGCCCCATGCACGCCTGATTGCAGCCGATGCACGCGCGGATCGAATCGACTTCGCTGCGTTCGGCTTTCGCGGGCATCGCGGGGTCGCAGATGAGGGCGCGGGTCATCGCACACGCGTCGGCGTGCCCCTGCGCGATCACCGTGTCTCCCTCGTGCGGTTGATTGATCCTGCCCGCCACGATCACCGGAACCCGAACCACCGATTTGACGGCTGCGGCCAGCGGAGCGGTGTAGGCGGCGGACTCGGTCATCGGGGCGGCGATGTGTACCGCGCCCGAGAGACTCGACGAACTCCCGGCGCACACACTGATGTAATCGAGCAGTCCGTCCGCGTCCAGCGACGCGCACACCGCCTGCGATTCGTCCGGCCGCAGTCCGTCGCTGCCCATCTCGTCGCCGGAAATCCTCATCCCGACCACGAAGTCGCGGCCGACCTCCGCACGGACGGCCGCGAGCGCCGCACGGAGAAACCGCTGGCGATTCTCCGCCGACCCGCCGTACTCGTCCGTGCGGAAGTTGGTGCGGGGGTTGAGGAACTGCGCGGGTAGATAGCCGTGGCTCGCGACGATCTCGACGCCGTCAAGTCCGGCGCGCTGCAGTCTCCGTGCAGCGTCGCCGTACCCCTGCACGACCGCGTCTATCTCTCCGGCCGTCATCGCTCTCGGCATCACGTGGAAGCGTTCGCTCGGCACGGCGGACGGTGCCAGCGCGACCGGAGTGGACCCGTCCTGCGACTCCAGGATCTCCCGGCCGGGATGGAAGATCTGCCCGACGACGACGCAGTCGTGGCGGTGACAGACGTCGGCGATGCGCCGGTACCCCGGGATGCAGTCGTCGTCCGTCGCCATCAGCACGTGGGATGTGTAGCGGGCGGTCTCGTGAACACCTGCGACCTGGACCACGATCATGCCGACACCACCGGCGGCGCGGGCGTCGTGGTAGGCGACCAGTTCGTCGGTCACCTTCCCCTGCTGCACGAGAACGGTGTCGTGTCCGGAAGACACGATACGGTTCGCGAGCGTCACGTTCCCGATGCGGAGCGGGGAGAACAGGTGGGGAAAGAGCTGTGACGTCATATCTTTCACCTTTCGGCGTCGGCGGCGACGCGCGGCCGGCGGTCGTAGCCGCCGAGTCCGAGCGGCTGCACGAACGTCTTGGTCAACACGGCGTGGAGCGTGCCGGCGACGAGGAATGCCGGAATCGAGGCGGTGGTGTATGGAAAGAGCGGGGACGGAATGTAGGTGACCGGATTGAGCAGCAGAGCGTACGTCGCCGCGCCGCCGGCCACGGAGGCGAACGCGAAGACGTTCACACCGCCCCAATACCCGTAGCAGGAGCGCGCACTGGGCAGGTACAGGTCGCGAATCCGCAGGACACCCCTGCGCAGCAGGAAGAAGTCGACGATCTGCACGGCGCACAGCGGTGCCACGAGGATCGCACCCCAGGACAGGAATCGACCGTAGTTGTCGTAGACGGCCGAGGGGAAGAAGACGAGGATCGCGGCCGGTCCGAGGATGAATGCCACCAGCACCGGCCAGGCCGTGCCGCGGAGCAGCTTCCCGCCACCGCCTTTGAGCGCCACCATGGAGGCGTATCCCTGGGAGAGGATGGCCGTGACGTTGGCGAAACCGATGACGATCAGGGCCAGGACGCCCAGCACGACTCCCGCGAGGGGGATCATCCACTCCGTGGGATCCTCGAGGTTCAGCGCCAGCGCCGCGAAGACACCCACGACGGCCGCGGCAACCGACGCGGCGAAGAGTCCGAGCCAGTTCGGCCAGAACGCCGCACGCGGACCACGGGTGAGCCGGGCGAGGTTTCCGACGTTCGGCCACCACGCGAACCCGCCGGCGATATTCAGTTCGATCGCGACCATGAAGCTGGTGTGCGGGTCGCTCTCCGGGTCGAGCGGGGGCAGACTGGCCAGTTCGGACCAGGATCGCTTGGTGAACACCATGACCAGGACCCCGACGATGATGAGCACGAGGACGGGTGCGATCACCCGGCACACCGACTCGACCGAGACCGGTCCCCGGGCGAGGACGAGCCAGGACAGTACGACCGCCACCAGCCCCAACAGACTCACTGCCGCACCGGTCTGGGAGATTTCGACCCCGAAGACGTTGTCGATGACGGTCACCAGGCCGTGCCCGAACATGATGGCCAGTACTGCCGACCACGCCGCCGCGAAGAGCGTGGACATCACGACCATCACGATTCGGGCGCCGTTGCTGCCGAACACACTGCGCAGTCCGACGAACTGCTCGATGCCGTACTTCGCCGACGGCAGGCACGGCGCGAGCGACACGAGGAAGACGCTGATCGCGTAGCCGATGACGATGCTCGCGATCGCCTGTACCGCGCCGACGTAGTACGCGACGGCGGCGCCCTGCAGAAACGCCCAGGTGGCCACGGCCAAGCCGATGTTGACCGCGGAGTAGTCCCAGAAGCCCCAGATCCGCTCCGCCGGCAACAACGGCAGTTCGTTCATCGTGGCGTCCGTGCCGTCGTCACCGGTACCGCCTGCACTTCCCAGTTCCGTGGCGCGGTCCTGCCGCTGCCCGTCCAGCATCAGTACGCCCACCACAACATGACGGTGATCGTGGCGACGATCCCGACGATCGCCGCCGCGACGTCCCGCCACGGAAGGTCGGGCAGGATCATCCCGCCTCCGCCGGGGGATTCCAGGAGGAGCAGTCGCCTCTCGAGTTCCTGTTCGAATGCGTCGTCCACGCGATCCCCATTTCTGATTGGCGGGCCAGTTATCAATAGTCTGTGGCACGGGTCACAACGTGTCAACCCTCGAATCCTCGCGCAGGAAACCAGAATTGAGTATTGACTGGCGAGCCAATCAAGAACAGGATGCTGGTCATGACGAACACGAAGGATCACCCGACTGCCCTACCGGCCCGCGTTCGGACCGTCGTGGTCGGCGCGGGGTACGCAGGACTGTCCGCCGCACTCTCGCTGCACGACGACGGCATCGACACCGTGATCCTCGAGGGATCCGACCGAGTCGGCGGGAGGGTGTGCTCCGAACGGAGAAGGGACGGTGTCGTCGTCGACCACGGCGGGCAATGGGTCGGCCCCACCCAGAAGTATCTGCTCGCCCTCGCCGAACGCTTCGACTGCCCGACCTTCCCCACGTACAACACGGGCGAGCACATCGAACGGTGGCCCGACGGTGCGCAGCGGCGTTACACCGGCGCCGGTCCCGACGACGGCCCCGGCATGGCCGAATACCTGGCGGCCGCCGATCGCATCGACGAACTCGCGAGGACCGTCGACCTCGACGACCCCACGGCCACTCCGGACATCGAGAAGTGGGACAGCGAGACCGTCCACTCCTACTTCGAGCGGACCGTCGCAAACGAAGACGCCCGTCGGCGACTCGCGCTCGCCGTCGAGGGGGTGTGGTCGATCGAGCCGCGCGATCTGTCGCTGTTCCATCTGCTGTTCTACGTCGCATCGGCCGGCAGATTCGATCAGCTGATGGAAACCGAGGGTTGCGCGCAGGAGCGCCGATTCCGGGACGGCGCGCAGTCGACGGCGCTGGCCGTCGCCGACCATCTCGGCGATCGGGTACACCTGGATACCGCCGTGCGCCACGTCGAGCAGACGCCCGACGGCGTTCGGATCGAGACCACCCGGGGGACGGTGCTCGCCGACTCCGTCGTCATGGCGCTACCGCCGTCGGCCACCCAACGCGTCACGTTTACTCCCCCGGTGCCCGTCTCGCGCACACGATGGGTCGAACGCAGCCCGATGGGCGACGTGGCAAAGGTGCACGCCGTCTTCGACACCCCGTTCTGGCGCGCCGACGGACTGTCCGGCCAGGCCACGATCTACGGTGACCGCCACGTCGGAGTCGTGTTCGACAACTCGCCCGAAGACGCCGGAACAGGTGTGCTCGTGTGCTTCGTCTACGGTGACCGCCAGCGGTCCTGGTCGGCGCTCGCCGAGAGCGACCGCCGGGCGGCGATCGTCGACACCCTGGTCGAATTGTTCGGCGAACGCGCCGCGTCCCCGATCGACTACACCGAGAAGATCTGGCCCCAGGACCCCTGGGTGCGAGGAGGATACGCGGCCAGCCCCACCCCCGGAACCTGGTTCGCGCACGGCCGCAACGGCTGGCGTGCTCCCGCGGACCGCATCCATTGGGCCGGTTCGGAGACCGCGAGCATCTGGAACGGCTACATCGACGGAGCAATCTCCTCCGGAGCGCGTGCGGCCGAGGAGATCCGGAAGCGTCTGTCCCGTTCGTGCGGGTGCGGAGCAGCGCGGGGAGCTGGGGAGAACGCTCACGGGACGAAGAAGTACCCCAGGCCCGGAACGATCGTCGCCGAGGATTCGCCGAGGACGGTCGCCGTCACGTGCCCCGATCCCGTGAGCACGTCGACCACCGGTTCCTTCCCGGGCACACCGAAACTGCCCGACGGAACGGTCACCGTTCCGGTCGCCCCCGTGCTGAGATTGAGCCACCGCACTGTCGTGGCGGAGGTGTACGTCGTGCAGTTCGCTCCCGGGGTGAACGCCGGGCACATGCTCGTCGCCGACAACCGCGCGACGCCCGGTCCCGGACTCGCGCCGGTGGATGCGGCGAGCGACACCGTCGCGAAGGGGAACGGGTCACCGATGACCCCGGTGAACGGGACCTGGAATGCCGTCGTGGTCACCGACACGGGATCCGGTACGGCGGCGGCGACGCCGGCGGACGCGGTGGTGAGCGCCACCGCTGCGGCGCAGGTGCCGACGATCGTGCCGAGACGTCTGTTCCTCGTTGCCATGGTCAACCCTTCGTCACGTCGTGGAATCGTGTTCCGGCCCTTCGACTGTATCGATCGACTACGTGGCGCGTGCGCACTCCGGGATACCGGCGCGGCGAACCCTATGATGTAGCGAACCGCGACCGACCAGCGAAGGAGCCGCGTATGTGCTAGCCCCGCATCATGACTCACGTCTACGGAACCATCGAGAAACGCGGCGCCCCGATGAGTCGACGGTCGCTGTTCGGAGCGGCGGGCGCGGCAGCACTGGCGGCGGCGGCCGCGCCGGCGACGGCATCGGCTGCCCCGACAGCGGGGGCGTCGATCGTCGATCTCACCCACGTGCTCACCCCCGGCTTTCCCGTGTGGCCCGGCGCTCAGCAGTTCGCGATGCGGCCGGTGGCGCGGATCGGTGACGCTCCGACCCCGCTCGGCTCCGTCGGGATCGGCGATCCCAGCGTGTTCTACAAGAACGAACTTCGCTACGACGAGCACACCGGCACTCACGTCGACGCGCCTGCGCATGCGAGCCTGAACGGCCTCACCGTCGACCAGATTCCGCCCCGCGACCTGGTGGTGCCCCTCGCCGTCGTGGACATCTCGGTGCGGGCGCGAGCCGACAACGACACGCTCCTCACCCGGCAGGACCTCCTCGATTGGGAGTCCGATCACGGCCCGCTCCCCGACCGCTGCATGGTGGCGATGAATTCCGGATGGGACAGCCGCGCCGCACAGCCCGCGACGTTCACCAATCGAGACGTCGCGGGTGTGCAGCACACACCCGGATTCGACCCGGACGCCGTCGAGTTCCTCGTCCGGGAACGCGACATCGTCGCGTTGGGATCGGACACCCTCAGTGTCGACGCGGGGCGTAGCACCACGTACGGAGCGCATCTCGCGGCGCTCGGTGCCGGAAAGTACGCGGTGGAGGCCCTCGCGAACCTGTCGCAGGTGCCACCGTCCGGCGCAACCGTCATGGTCGGCGCCCCCACCCACGCAGGAGGATCCGGCGGCCCCTGCCGGACCCTCGCGTGGTTCTGACGTGTGGTCAGCCTTGCGGGGTGACGCGGAGAACCTGGTCGGCGGAACCGTTGTCCGTGGTGACGAGCAACGAACCGTCGACCGTCGGGGTGACCGACCGGAGCCGACCGTACTGGTTCTGCAGGCCGAATGTCTGAGCCGTCACGGACTGCCCGTCCGCGGCCAGACGCAGGAAGATCAGCTGCTTCGTCTTGAGGCCGCCCATGACGAGTGCGCCGTCCCACGGCCCCCAGCCGGAGCCGGTCACGAAGGCGGCGCTTCCGGTTGCCAAGGTCGTGCTGCCCGAACTCCACGCCGCTGCAACAGCTCCGGGGACGCGCGACGGATCCGTCATCGGCACGGATTCGTCGTAGATGCCGGGGATCCGATCCGGCTTGTATCCGTAGTTACCCCCGGCGACCAGGAGGTTCACTTCGTCGTCCCGGGCCGTTCCCTGATCCACGGCGTAGATGCGGCCCGTTCCGGGCTGTTGCGCGAGACCCTGGGCGTTCCGGTGTCCCAGGGTGTAGACGGGGCTCGCCGGGTCCGGATTTCCGGCTGCGGGGGTGCCGTCGGCGTTGATGTGGAGGGTCTTGCCGCCCAAGGAGTTCGGGTCCTGCGACACGGTCGGCTGCGCCGTGTCGCCGGTACCGACGAACAGGGTGCCGTCGGCGGCCGTCAGTATGCGGCAACCGCCGTGACGCCCCTCGTTGACCGGGATTCCGGTCAGGATTGCGGCACCACGGGTCAGCGTCGTCCAGCCGGCGTCGACGGTCCACGACTGGATTCGGATGTCGGTGACACCGCCGCCCTGGAATCCCTGGCACGTATACAGGGTTCGGGACTGCGCGAAGTTGCTCGACAGTGCGATACCCATCAGCCCGGTCTCGGACTGTGCGTACAGGTCGGACAGGTCGGCGGTGACCGGTCCGGTGGTTCCGTCCGCACGCCGAACGAAGAACCCGCCCGCACGCTGCCCGGTGAGAACCGCGCCGTCCGGAGCCTGCACCGCGTCCCACGGATGGTCGAGTCCGTCGAGGACCGGCGTGACCGTCAACTCGGGAAGGGTGTCCTCCGTGGGTACCCCCGGGCCGTCGCTGCCGAGGCTTCCCGTGTCGAACGGGAAAGGCAGCGGCTGAGCGGTTGCCTGTGCGGTGGGGAGACCGATCACGGCCGTGGTGGCGAGAGCGAGGGCAGCGAGCTTCGGATGACGCACAAGTTCTCCTCGGGTCGATTGCGCACTAGCGGTCACTATAAGCGCGCTCGGGCCCGAAGTTGATCTTGTCGGTCAGCTCCGCGCGGCGCACACCAGCGCGAAACGCGCGTCGGGATCGCTCCAGGTACGGTCGACGCCGAATCCCGCTTCCGCCAACTCTCCTCGGATGCCGTCGAGGGTGAACTTGGCCGAGATCTCCGTCCGTAGCTGCTCGCCTGCGGCGAACTCGACGTCCAGATCCAGCTCGCCCATGCGGACCGACATCGCACGCTCGGCCTCGAGGCGCATCTCGATCCACTCGTTGTCGGGGTCCCACAGCGCGACGTGCCGGAACTCGTCCACCGGGAAATCGGCGTCGAGCTGGGTGTTGAGGACCCGCAACACGTTGCGGTTGAACTGGGCGGTCACCCCGGCGGCGTCGTCGTATGCGGGCACGAGGACGGCGGGATCGATCACCAGTCCGACCCCGAGGAGGAGGTGCTCCCCCGGCTCGAGGACGTCGGCGATTCCGGAGAGGAACTCGGCCCGCTCGGCGGGCACCATGTTTCCGAGGGTGCCACCGAGGAACGCGATCGTGCGGCGGCCACCGCGTGGGAGGTGGTGCAGCGACTCGGTGAAGTCACTGACGACGCCGCGCACGGTCAGATTCGGGAACTCCACGCCGATCTGCTCCGCCGCACCCTCGAGCGCGGACACCGACACGTCCTGAGGTACGTACGTATGGAGGCTTCCGTGCCGCGTGCCGGCGCCCAGCAGGAGCCGTGTCTTCTCCGACGACCCGGATCCGAGTTCGACGAGGATCTCCGGCGCCGCGACATCGGCGATCTCCCCCGAATACCGCCTGAGCAGTTCCCGTTCGGTACGCGTCGGGAAGTATTCGGGCAACGCCGTGATCTGCTCGAACAGCTCGCTCCCGCGGGCGTCGTAGAAGTATTTGGGAGGCAGCCATTTCGGGTTCGACGTGAGCCCGACGGTGGCGTCCTTGCGCAGAGCGGCCTTCAGCTGCTCGGGCTGCAGGTACACCTCGAGTGTCGGTGTGGTGGTCATCGTGCTCCCATCTCGAGCGGGGTGACGATCAGGTGTCCGGGGCGTGCGCTGACGAAGTGCCGATCCGGAATCGATTGCCATGCGGGGTTGTCGTCGTAGGGTTCGGACATCACGATGGCCCGCTCGTCGTCGACGAGCGCCGACAGCGAGTGATGCCAGGTGGTGGCCCACAGTTCGCTGCCGTTGCCCAGCAGCAGATTCAATCGCGAGTTCGGGGCCGCAGCGACGACGTCCTGCACGAGCGCACTCATCGCCTTCTCGGGGTCCTGCTCGCCGAGCGCCCGGCGCAGGAGCAGCCACAACGCGGCCGAGTCGGTCGGTGCCTCGAGTTGCAGCAGGTCGCTCACGGGGAGCTCCGCGGCGAGCGCGCCGAGCGACTCCGGCCACCCGCGCACCAGCCCGTTGTGGCTGAAGGCCCAGGTCTCGTCGGAGAACGGTGCACAGGCCGTGTGCTGCACGGGCATCCCGACCGTCGCCGACCGCGCGGCGGCAATCACGGCGCGGGCGCGGATGTTCGGCAACGTCTCTCGCACGACGGGGTCGGACCACAGCGGCTGGGCACTGCGGTAGCGGGAGAGGCCGTCCGTTCCCCACCACCCCACACCGAATCCGTCGGCGTTGATGGTTCCGCCACCCCTCATGTCGTGTGGCGCGTAGGACTGGCGCAGTAGCGAGTTCTCGCCGCGACTCAGGAGGTCGCCCACCGACTGTTCCGGTCCCAGATAGCCCAGGTGTCGGCACATCTCAGCGGTCGTCTCCCGGAAGGTCCCGGGCACAGCGGAATCCGGCGAAGATCTGCCTGCGGATCGGGTGGTCCCAGTTGCGGAACGTCCCACGGCATGCCACCGGATCGGTGCCGAACGAACCGCCGCGCAGCACGCGGTAGTCGCCGCCGTAGAACGCCTCCGAGTACTCGCGGTAGGGGAACGCCGAGAAACCGGGATAGGGCTCGAAGGGCGACGACGTCCACTCCCACACGTCGCCGATCAGTTGATGGACGCCGAGCGGGGACGCCCCCGACGGGTATGCCCCGACCACCGCGGGTCCGAGGTGGTGCTGCCCGAGGTTGGCCAGCGAGGAGTCGGGTTCGTCGTCACCCCAGGGGAATCGGCGCGACCGGCCGGTGAACGGGTCCCATCGCGCGGCCTTCTCCCATTCGGCTTCGGTCGGAAGTCTCTTGCCGTCCCAGCGCGCGAACGCCTCGGCTTCGAAGAAGCAGACGTGCACGACCGGTTCCTGGAGGTGGATCGGCTCGGTCACCCCGAACCGCCGGCGCCACCACGTTCCGCAGCCGTCGTTCTCCCAGAACTGGGGAGCGTCCAACCCCGCTTCGAGGCGGTGCGCCCATCCCCGCTCACTCCACAATTCGGGCCGTGCGTAACCACCGTCGTCCATGAACTCGAGGTAACGGCCGTTGGTGACAGGGACGGCGTCGATCACGAACGCCGGAACGTGCACGGGGTGCGCGGACCTCTCGTTGTCGAGCGCCCACGGATCGTCCGACGTTCCCATCGTGAATTCGCCGGAGGGAATGACCACTTCGTCCTCGTCGATCGCCCCGCCGACACGCGGCGCGCTCTCCGCGGCCAGCACTGCTGCACCGGAGCGCAGTTGATGGGTGGCGAGCATCGTTTCGGCGTGCTGCTGCTCGTGCTGTGCGATCATGCCGAACGCGAATCCGTTCTCCTCGAGCGGCCGGCCCCGGAACGTGCTGCGGTCGAGCACGTCCCACGCCTTGTCTCGAACAGAACGTATGTATTCCCTCGCCTCGTCCGGATTCAGCAGCGGCAAGGCTGGCCGCGAGTTCCTCGAATGCTTGAATGCGTCGTACAACTCGTCGATGTCGCGGCGGACCGGTTCCCGGCCCCCGACGTCCCGCACGAGCCACAACTCTTCCTGATTGCCGATGTGCGCGAGATCCCACACGAGCGGGCTCATCAACGGGGAATGCTGTGCGACGAGGTCCTCCCCGTCCACACAGTCCGTCAACCCGGCGGTGCGCTCCCGCGCCCGTGTCAACACCGTCCCGATCTTTTCGCGGGTACCCATCAGCGTTCCCCGCTAGGTGCCTGGCCCCGGCAACATCGTTCGGCGGCAGCATCGAGCAGCCTGACGAATTCGGGGTCGGGCGAGTATGCCGCCGCCAGTGACAGCAGAGCTGTTGCCGCAGCGCGCAGTTCGAGGTCGGCCAGACCGAACTCGGCCGCGTCCCGCCAGCGTTCGGCGGTGGGCAGCGCCGCGTCGAGCGCCTCGGCCATGGCACCCGGACCCGACAGCAGTGCGTCGATCGCCGCGATGGGAACCCGCCACTGGTCGCCCGGTTGCGCGTCGAGGTAGCGCACCTCGAGATGACCGGCCGCACGGACGGGCGGAAACAGGGTGGTGAGGTGGTAGTCGAGGTCGGCGGGCGTCGGGCGTCCGATCACGTCGTCCAGCGCGCCCTCGACCCAGTCGGCGAAAGTTGCACCGTCGGGCGCAGTCCAGTCCGTTCCGTCGTTGCGGATGCACAGCAACGGCACGTCCAGCACCCACCCCGCATAGTCCGCGATGTGCGGGGTTCCGGTGGTGCGTGGCGAATCGAGTTCGAGCCAGGTTCGCATCCGCTGCGACGCCCACTGCCCGTCGGGTACCCCGTAGAGCCGCGGCGAACACGCGAAGGCCGCGATCAATGCGGGTCCGACGGCGTGCAGCAGGTGCCACCGCTTCTCCACCGCAACCGGATCGGCCCCGGCGTCCACGCTGATCTGCGTTGCGGCGGTGTTGCACATCATCAGCTTCCCGAATGGCCCGATGCCGGTGAAGCGGGATTCCATCGCGCAGTACCGCGGCGATTGGAGGAGACGTTGCGCGGGCCGGCGGGTGTCCGCGGCCTCGGACGACATGAGGATCGATCGGGACGACAACAAGTCCGCGAGAACCGCCTGATCGGCGGCGAGATAGTCGCACAATTCGCGTGCGGAGTAATAGGGGGCGCTGGACAGTTCGATCTGTCCGCCGGGTTCGACCGTGACGGCGCTGCCACCGGGGAGGGGCTGAGCAGGAGAAGAGGGATCGATGGTTCTGGGGGTGTGCGGCCCGAGAGCTTCGGCGAGAGTGGCGAGGTCGGGGCGCACGTATTCCGGCAGTTGCGCGGTCAGCCACTCCAATTCCGCGCCGATCAGTTGCGGTGGCCCCAGTTTGAAGCACACACCACCCAGGTACGCCTCCGCCGCCGGCCGCGACGTGAAACACGTTGCCTCGACGGACTGAACTGCAGTAGCCATTCGACCCTCCCCTTCGGGCGCCGCCTGAACGTCGTTATCGACATTAGAGCGCCTCGGCCGTCGATGCACGCCCCAACGGCATACTTTTCGAGGAACCTGCACAGGTACGTTCGAGTCCATTCACTGCAAAAAGGGAGGTATCGGACATGCTCGACCTCGAGCAGGCGCGACGGGACACCCCGGGCTGCCTCGACAAGGTGTTCCTCGACAGCGCGGGCTCCTCGCTTCCGCCGACCGCGGTCCTGGACGCCGTGTTCGCGCACCTGCGCCGGGAGGCCGACGTGGGCGGCTACGTCGCGGCCGCCGAACGGGCCGACGATCTCGCCGCCGTGAAGTCGTCCCTGGGCCGGTTGATCGGAGCGAGCGCCGACAGCATCGCCCTGGTGGACAGTGCCACCACCGCCTGGAACGACTTCTTCCATGCCGTCCCGCTCCGGGCCGGTGACCGCGTGCTGATCTCGGAGGTCGAGTACGCCAGCAACGCCATCGCCGTCCTGCAACGGGCCCGGTCCGTGGGCGCGACGGTCGACGTGATCCCCAGCGACCCGGCAGGCCAGATCGACGTCGCCGCCCTCGAGACGCTTCTCGACGACCGGGTCCGTCTCGTGTCCCTCGTGCACGTGCCCACCAACGGCGGTCTGGTCAACCCCGTCCGCGAGGTGTCGGAGCTGGCACACTCGCACGGCGCGCTCGTGCTGCTCGACGCGTGCCAGTCGGTCGGTCAGATCGCCCTCGACGTGGGCGAGCTGGGTGTCGACGCGCTCTCCGCCACGGGCCGCAAATGGCTTCGTGCGCCGCGGGGCACCGGCTTCCTGTACGTCCGCCCGGAACTGGCCGCGACCCTCGAGCCGGCCGCCCTCGACCTGCACAGCGCGGAGTGGACCGCGGCCGATGCGTACCGGCTCGCCACCGATGCCAGCCGGTTCGAATTCTGGGAATGCGACGTCGCCGCGCGCCTCGGACTCGGGGTGGCGGCCGACTATCTCCTCGACCTCGGGGTGGACGAGGTCGAGGCGGCCGTTGCGGCCGGGGCCGAGCACCTCCGGTCGGGGCTCGCGGCGATCCCCGGTGTCACCGTCCGCGACCTCGGCGCCCGCCGTTGCGGAATCGTCTCGTTCACCGTCGACGGGTTCGATCCCGGCGACGTCCGGAAACAGCTGGCCGCCCGCAACGTCACCGTCACGGCCAGCCTGCGCGGATCGACGCTGCTGGACATGAGCGCCCGCGGACTCGACGCCGTGGTGCGGGCGTCGCCGCACTATTTCTGCTCCCCGGACGACCTCGACCGGTTCCTCGCGGAGGTGCGGACACTCGCGAACTAGGGCAGTACGCTGGAACTCACCCGAGAACCAGGACTTCACGATGACAGACCAGGGATCACCGGCGCTGCCACGATTCGCCGCGGAGAAGGTCGTGCAACTGCAGACGCGCAAGCGTGACGGCTCGTGGGTGGACACTCCGGTCAACCTCGTCGTGGACGGCGATCGGGCGTACTTCCGCACCCCGGGCCGGGCGTCCAAAAACAAGCGGCTGCGCAACTTCCCCGAGGTCCGCATCCGTCCGTGCACGTGGGCGGGCAAGCCGACGGGTGCGCAGGCGCAGGCCACGGCGCGACTGCTGTCCGGCCCGGAGGCACAGGCTGCCGGTGCCCTGATCGACAAGAGGTTCCCCGTGGTGCAACGGATCGGGGTTCATCTCGCGCACCGGCTGTTACGCACGAAGACACTGCACTACGAACTCACCGGCGTCACGGACCTGCGGGAGTAAACGGGCACCCACGACCCTCCCGGAAACGACGTCCCACTGACTGGGAGATGCTCCGGGCCCCGTTTTGTAACAGGTTACAGTCTGGGAGTTACCCACGTCACACTTCGCATGTGACCGCCCGAGAGGACTTCCACCCATGGTCGACGCCACACCGATCCGCCCCCGGTCCGCAGCAACGGTCACCGAGTGGGACTACGAGGCCGATGTCGTGGTCGCGGGTTACGGCATCGCCGGTGTGTCCGCCTCCATCGAGGCGGCGCGCGCCGGCGCCGACGTCCTGGTCCTCGAACGCACCAGCGGCTGGGGCGGTGCCGCCGCCCTCGCGGGCGGCTTCATCTACCTCGGCGGCGGGACGCCGCTGCAGAAGGCGTGCGGGTTCGACGACTCCCCCGAGAACATGAAGACGTTCATGATGGCGGCGCTCGGCCCGGGTGCCGACGAGGAGAAGATCACCGACTACTGCGAGGGCAGCGTCGAGCACTACAACTGGCTCGTCGACTGCGGTGTCCCGTTCAAGGAGAGCTTCTGGGGCGAACCCGGCTGGGAGCCCCCGTTCGACGACGGACTCATGTACTCCGGCGGCGAGAACGCGGCGCCCTTCAACGAGATCGCGACTCCCGCACCGCGCGGCCACGTTCCGCAGATGGACGGCAAGCGGACCGGCGAGAAGGGCGGTGGCTACATGCTGATGAAGCCGCTCGTCGAGACGGCCGAAAAGCTCGGGGTCCGAGCCGAATACGACATGCGCGTCCAGACGCTCGTCACGGACGACACCGGTCGCGTCGTCGGGATCGTCGCCAAGCAGTACGGCAAGGAGGTGGCCGTGCGGGCGCGCCGCGGCGTCGTCCTCGCCACCGGCAGCTTCGCCTACAACGACAAGATGATCGAGGCCCACGCGCCGCGGCTCATCGGCCGCCCCGGCGCTGCCATCGAGGAGCACGACGGACGGTCGATCCTCATGGCGCAGGCCCTCGGCGCCGATCTCGCCCACATGGACGCCACCGAGGTCGCGTTCGTCTGCGACCCCCAGTTGATCGTCCGCGGCATCCTGGTCAACGGCCGGGGGCAGCGCTACGTTCCGGAGGACACGTACTCCGGACGGATCGGCCAGATGACCCTGTTCCACCAGGACAACCAGGCGTTCCTCGTCATCGACGAGGCGTCCTACGAGGAGGGCGCGGCCGCCACCACGGCCACGCCGTTCCTGCGCGTCCAACCGAAGTGGGCGGCGGAGACCGTCGAGGAACTCGAATCGGACATGGACCTGCCCGCCGGCGCTCTGCAGTCGACCGTCGAGGTCTACAACAAGCACGCCGCCGAAGGGTCGGACCCGCTGCTGCACAAGAAGTCCGAGTGGGTGAAGCCGATCGGCACCCCCGTCGCGGCACTCGACCTGCGCGGGTTCACCCTCGGCTTCACGCTCGGCGGCCTGCGGACGACCGTGAACTCCGAGGTACTGCACGTCTCCGGCGAACCGATCCCCGGCCTCTTCGCGGCGGGACGGTGCACGTCCGGCGTGTGCGCCGGCGGCTACGCCAGCGGCACCTCCCTCGGCGACGGCAGCTTCTACGGCCGCCGCGCCGGGATCAGTGCGGCGGGGCAGGCCTGACCGGACTACCCGACGAGCCGGACCGTCACACCGGCCGCGAACCGGTAGGGCTGGGTGCTCAGGACCGCGCCGAGACTCTTGCGCAGACGCGAGACCTCGGCGCGGACAGCCACCACGTGGTCGCGGTCGCCGAACAACGATTCGCTGAGTGAGGCGGCGTCGACGCCCGCCGGTCCCGCGACCGACAGCACCCGCAGGATCTGGGCGTGCCGGGGCGAGAGCGCCCGTG
>NZ_LTCZ01000199.1:0-4420 GCF_001583455.1 Rhodococcus sp. LB1
GAACAGCTGACCGCCAGCCGGAAAGACACCCAGTCCCCCGTCGTCGACGTCGAAGACACCGACACCGCCGAATCCTTCGAACTGCCCGGCGCCGACCTGTCCGGTGAAGAACTCACCGTCCGCGTACCGTCCGCGTCATCCCCAAGCAGTCGGACGAATTCACCTGCACCAGTTGCTTCCTGGTCCACCACCGCAGCCGCCTCGCCGACACGGCGCAACAACTCTGCCGCGACTGCGCCTGAACACGCCGGACCCCGAGAAGCTCGGCCGCCCTGAGATTGGTCCGCATCGCACACCCTCGATCGCCGAGGCCACGGTCTGATTCGCCCCTTCCACGGACCTCCCTGCGGCCCGGAGGCGACACGCGGTGGGGCGGGCGGCTACCGCCCCATCACCGCACGCCCCCGCTCTGCGGGCGTAGCGATGGTATCTCCACACTGCTGCCCCGTCCCGCTCGCGGCGGGGCAGTGCTCATGCGCGGCCGAAGAGCTGCCGCACGCCACCGTCCTCATCGACGGCATACAACGCCATTCCCAACAGGTCGAGAATCCGTTGCGGTGCCCGCACCGCCGCTTCCACCGATCGCGGCTCGTCACGCACGACCAGGGCGAACGCCACCGACTGATCCGGTTCGCTCGGCATCCGCCGCACGAGCTGCCCGATGGCGGTATCGACATCCAAATCCGGCGCGGCGGTCGCGCCCTTGACCTCGGCGTAGAGTAGGTGGCCGTCCTTCTCGCCAACGATGTCGACGAACTCCGTATCGGTGCGGACCATCCATCCCTGAGACGACAACCACCCCGCGAAGTCCCGGGCCACGCGAGCCTCATCACCTCTCATACCGGACACGGTAAGCCTGAATTGTCAGTTCCGAACAACACCCATAGTGCAAGAGCCGTCAGGCGCGGCTCAGGCATACCCGACAGATCGTGCGGTGAGATCGACGTACTCCCTTCAGGACCCCATCCACGCAATTCATGTAATCGACTCACTGGTAGCACAATTCGTGTGCACGATGTTCGACGCCGCCCCAGAACCGGCCACGGAGCGGCTGCCGTCGATCATTCTCCCCGGTGTCTGCCGGGTGTCCGCACAGCCGAATCCGGGTCCGGGTTCGGGTTCGGGGCGGAGCGGTGGAAGCCCGGATCGATGGTCAGGTCTTCGGTGTCTGCAAAGATCAGCTGACCGTCGTCGAGCGCGACCGCCCACCGATGCACCGGCGCCCACTCGTGCCCACCACCGCCCGCGTCGGTCACCGCCGCATAATCCTCGACCACCTCACCGGTGAGATCGGCCCCGGCGCTCCTGCGGACCAGCACCCGGACACCGACCGTAAACTCCGGGCCATCGACCGGCCGATTGCCGCTGTTTCGGACCATGTTGCCCCACCTCCCCATTTCGCGAGCTGCCGGGATCGAGCATAAGCACCGACAGGTCCGGTACGCGACCCGACCTGCACCAACACCTCCGTAATCGGAACGCCGCCGAAGCAGTTGACTGTCATGGGGCCGCCGGCGGCCACCCGGGTACAGCAACCCACACTCAGTGGCGCGACAGAAGCAGTGCAACCTCGTCCCCCACTCCCTCCGCTCGCCATTGTCGTGAACGGCTCTCTCCTTACTGGACTCTCGTCACTCGCGGCTCTACGAGCTCGGTTTCATCGATTTCCTCTACGCTGACAACCTCTTGCGGATTCCCAGGCGCTGCGCACACAACTCCGCACCGCCTGCCACCGACACCGCGGCCGGGGCCGGGGCCGGGGCACCAGGCGTGGCCGCCCCCTGCACGCCCGATACCAATTCCGTGGGCTTCAGCGTTCGGTGTTCGGTATTGACCGAACGCCGAACACCTGCAAGGATCGGAACGGTGAACGGACGGCGGATCCCACAGAGGCGCGCGGGTGCGGGCATCGAGGCCTTCGTGGTCGATGCCTTCGCGCAGTTGGACATTGAGGCCCGCCTGCCCGTGACCGCATCCGGGAGCTACGCCGACCTTGTCGTGGACCCGGACGGCGTAGCGGTGCCGATTCACCTGGAGTTCCGCACGTTGGTCACCGTCGACGTTGCCGAGCGGCTGCTCACCGACATTGCGCCCTCGACTACCTCGGGCGCGTCGACACCGTTGCTCGTCGTGGCCGACCGGGTGACCGAGGATGCGCGCACTGTGCTCATCCGCCACCACGGCGGTTACCTCGACCTGCGTGGCCGACTCGCTTTGCGCACCGATCGCCTGGTGATCGACGCCGACGTGCAGCCGGTCAAGGAACGCACCGCACGGTCCGAGGCGCTCGCCGGCAAGGTCGGCCTCGAGGTCGCCACCGCCATGCTGCTGCATCCCGAACGAGCCGGCACGGTGCGCGGGTTGGCGCGCGAACTCGGTCGCTCCCCCAGCACGGTCTCGGAGATTCTCGCCGCCCTGCGACGAGACGGCCTCCTCGACGAGAGCAATGCCCTGATCGGCACCGACTTGTTCTGGCAGGTCGCGGACCGGTGGACGAGCCCGCGTGTTCATCTGGCGCAGCCCCCGACACCGGGCGATGCCAGCCTGCATCGAACGCTCCGGCTCGGTCTCGACGCGCTCGACGGGCCCGGGTGGGCACTGACCGACTCCGCTGCCGCCGCCGCGTACGGCGCACCCCTCGCCTTCCGCGCAGGTCAAATCGTCGACTTCTTCGTTCCCGACCCATCGATCCTCCGGCGCGCGAGCACTCTGCTCGGCACCGCGCAGTCCGCCCGGCAGGCGCACGCCACCGTGCGGGTCGCCCCGGTTCCCGCGGTCGTCCAGCCCCGGATCACCCTGGACACCAACCTGCCCGAATGGCCGCTCACGCATCCGGTGTTCGTCGCGCTCGATCTCGCTCAAGACCTCGGGCGAGGCCGGGAAATCCTCGATGCCTGGACACCCGGTGATCGGTGGACCCGTGTCTGGTAGCCACCATGTCATGTTTGTCGGCGATGCGATGGCCGCCGTCGTCCAAGGTGTCGTCGAGGTTCGGGCACTCATCGGCCAGGCGCCCGTCATCGTCGGTGGCCTCGCGGTGCTGTCACGGCTGTCGAACCCCTACCGCGCCACCGTAGATCTCGACCTCGTCGACCGACTTCTCGGCCGCCTCCCCCAACTCGAGGTCCTTCGCGCCGCCGACGGCGCGGAGCCGGTCGAGCCGGCGGCCGTCCTGCTGCCCACCCGGTACGGATCAGTCAAGGTCGACGTGCTCGAAGTCCGGCAGGTCGAACTCGACCAACCCAGCGACGATCCCGGGGACCGCCTTCATGCCTCGGCGCACGCCTGGGCCAACGACACCGCAACCGACATGACCATCGAGGTGATCCGCGCCAGCGGTGAGCGCGCCGCGGTCACCACGCCGGTTGCCGAGCCCGGGCCGCTGATCGCGATGAAACTCCAAGCGGTGATGAATCGCTCTTCGGACAAGCAGGGCACCGACCTGCTCGACATCGTGCACCTCGTGCTCGACGACAGCACCCGGACGGCGGCGCTGGCCCAGATTCGCTCCGTCGAAGCCGCCACCGTGCAGGACATCGCTATCCATGTCGATCTGTGGTTCACCCGCAAACGCCCGCAGTCGCTTCAGCCGATCCGCGCAGTGGGCGGCCGCGACATCACCACCGACGACCTCGACCTTGTCGCCGAATTGTTGACCGACGCGGCGCAACGTTAGTGCCCATGGCATGTGATTGATGAAGTCAGCTCTGGTCGCGATGTGGTGTTGTGCAGGCAGGCCACCCCGGAGCTCGTCGACCAGGTCTCGATCCGGGTCCACCGCCCGCAACACCGCCACCGAATTGAGTACGCCCGCACGCTGCCCAACGGATGGCCGTGCACCGGATCGGGCGCCCGCGCACCTGCCGTCTCGATAGCGATGCCGTCTCGTCGGACCAGGACTAACCCACCGGCCCCGCGGCATGTCCTATTCGGCAACCGCCGCTCGACACGGATCGCTCACTGCGCCGCAGCACGCCACTCATCTGTGCGCTCACGCGTTGCCTGCGCCAGTGCCTTCAACGTAGCTTCCCGATCAAACTCCTTGCCGTAGAACGGGGTTCCCGGCTGCTGGCGCCAGGAATCTTCGACTGTGCCGGCGTCGACAGGGTCAAAGCCGAGCTGATTGATCAGATCGAATACCACCTGCTTCTGCAGTGCGTCGTCGCCGGCGATTGGGATCGCGATCCGGCCGCTCGACCCTTCCGGTAGGCCCTTCTCGAGAAGGTGCTTCCACCAGACTCCATTGAATGCCTTGAACACCGGCACCCCGAGGTGGTCTTGCACCCATTCACTTTCCACCTGACCGTCTTCGATGGCGGCGATCAATCCGTCTCGCTGCTGCGGATAGTAGTTGTTGGTCTCGATCACCGGAGCACCAACTGCCGCGCCTGCGAGGATGCCGGCGGGAAGGTCCACGACG